>JBAQER010000340.1:0-13615 GCA_049286845.1 Bradyrhizobium sp. | reverse complement strand
GGCGATCAGGCCGAGGAACACGAAGGTCAGCAGCAGATAACCGGTGCGCAGGCGGTAGTAGAAGCGGCCATGGGCGGTCACCGCATCCTGGAAGATCAGGATGCCGCCGAGAACGGCAAGCATCGCGCCGAGCGCTGCGATTTCGTAGCTGCGGGCCCACCAGATATCCTGCCATAACGGCGCCTGGCTTGGCGCGGACGCCGCAGACTGCGCGGCCTTGCCGGGCAGTGCCGCCGCCGGCGCAACGGGAGGCGCGATCAGATACCGATCGGGTATGCGGTACTCCAGCGATACCACCGCGGGTCCGGCCGCGGACGCCGCAGGTCCGAGATCGAGATCGAGCCGGAACGGCTTGGTCGAATCGAAGCCGCTCGAGCGCGCGATCCGAAACACCGCGATCTCGCGCAGTTCGGGCGCGCCTGCCGCCCGCAGCGCTTCGACGACCGTATGGTCGGCAGGTTTCAGCCGGATGGTGCGGCCGCCCTGAATGATCTCGATGCGGTTGAACGAATCGGACCGGCGCCATTCGGTACCCTTGAAGGAATAGAGCCCGGTCGCGCCGATCAGGACGAGATCGTCCTCGGGGCCGATCCTGGCCAGTTCGCTCTCGTAGATTCGCTGCCCCAGCAGGCTTTCGCCGATCGGCGGCGGCGTCGCAAGCGCCAGCCAGAGATCAATGAAGGCCTTTTCCGGTTCATTGTCCCTGGTGCCAAGCATTTTCGCCGCTTCGCCGCGCGACACCAGGAGCCGCTGCACCGCGCCCTCGGCAAGCAGGGATGGCCAGGACGACCGGCGCAGGGTTTCGCGGTCGAGCCGCGCAACATTTTCCGCAGCGCCGCTTCGGCTGCGCCAGATCGCCCGCGCCGATCGCACGATGGCATCGCGAATGACGGTACTGGTGATGGTCGCGCCCGCTACGGCGTGCGGGCCGCTCGCGAGATCTCTGGTTTGTTTGAGCCCGGCGCCGGCGCGGATATCGAAGCCCTTGAAGTCCGCCACGTAGGCGGCGAGCGCCTCGCGCGGGATGCCGATCACGAGAATCGGCTCTTCGTGCGCCACGATCCGGGCGCCGGCAATGATGCCATCGGGCGTGACCGCGGCGACGATATCGAGCGGGCGGCCGGCGTAACCGACCGAACCCGAAACTTCATAGGTCGAGAACGCATGCCCGAGAATACGGCCGTCGGAGCCGCGGACGATGGCGGCTGGGGGAGTTCCCTGCGGCTGCTCGATCGTCGCGGAACTTTCCGATGGAAAAAATTGTTTGGCGATTCCGAGATCGGCGGCTTGCGCGCCGCCGCTCGCCGCCAGCAGCAGCGGCGCGAAAATGCGCAACATCCAGCGCGCTTTAGAGAGCCTGCTTACGATGACGTTGCTTCGCATGATTTTGGATGAGGCAGTCTTTGGACAGGTGCGCATTGAGCTATGTCAAACTGCGGCAAACCGCGTCCTTAACCGCGGTCAAGGCAACGCACCCGCAGCATGGGCATAAACGAAGCACCAGATTCATGCGGAGGAATGCGATGCGACGTCATGCTTATGTGCTTGCAATGCTCACGGGCGGCATCGCCGCCGCGGGTATGTTCTATCTCGGCTCGACGGCGCCTGGATATGCGCAACAGCAGCCGGCCAAGCCGTCGCCTGCCGATATCGAGAAACACAAAACCACGCCCGGAGGCCAGTACCAGCCGAGCCTGGATACGCTGAGCGGCAAGGGCACCGAACAGCCCGGCACCAAGCCCGGCGATCCCGTGCTGAGCAAGGCGGAGTTCGACAAGGCGAATCAAATTTATTTCGAGCGCTGCGCGGGTTGCCACGGCGTGCTGCGCAAGGGCGCGACCGGTAAGCCGCTTACTCCGGATCTCACCAAGAAGCTCGGCTTCGACTATCTGCGCGACTTCATCACCTACGGCTCTCCCGGCGGCATGCCGAACTGGGGCACCTCCGGCGACCTGCAGCCGGCCGACATCGAGCTGATGGCGCGCTATCTGCTCAACGACGCGGCGCAGCCGCCGGAATTCGGTCTCAAGGAGATCAAGGAGAGCTGGAAGGTCCTGATCCCGGTCGCGCAGCGACCGACCAAGAAGATGAACAAGCTCGATATCGATAACCTGTTCGCGGTGACGCTGCGCGACGCGGGCGAAGTCGCCCTGATCGGCGGCACGACCAAGAAGATCGAGCTGATCCTGAAGACGGGTTATGCGGTGCATATCTCGCGGATGTCGGCCTCCGGCCGCTACCTGTTCACGGTGGGCCGCGACTCGAAGATCAACCTGGTCGACCTCTGGATGGATCCGCCGCAGACCGTGGCCGAACTCAAGGTCGGCTCCGAGGCACGCTCGATCGAGACCTCCAAGTTCAAGGGATATGAAGACAAGTATGCGATCGCCGGTGCCTACTGGCCGCCGCAATACGTGATCATGGACGGCGTGACGCTCGAGCCGTTCAAGGTCGTCTCCACCCGGGGCATGACCTACGACACCCAGGAGTTCCACCCTGAACCGCGCGTCGCCTCGATCGTGGCCTCGCACTACAACCCGGAATTCGTTGTCAACATCAAGGAGACCGGACAGATCCTGCTCGTCAACTTCAAGGACATCAAGAACCTGAAGGTGACGGCGATCGAGGCCGAGCGCTTCCTGCATGACGGCGGTTTCGACAAGACCGGGCGCTACTTCCTGGTGGCGGCGAACGCCCGCCACAAGATCGCGATCGTCGATACCAAGGAAGACAAGCTGGTCGGCGTGATCGAATCCGGCGGCCAGACCCCGCATCCCGGACGCGGCGCCAATCTGCTGCATCCGAAATACGGACCGGTCTGGGCGACCAGCCATCTCGGCGACGAGACCATTTCCTTCATCGGGACGGATCCGGAAAAGAACAAGCCGCACGCCTGGAAGGTCGTACAGAAAGTCGCGGGCCAGGGCGGCGGGTCGCTGTTCATCAAGACCCACCCGAAGTCTGAAAACCTCTACGTCGATACGCCGCTCAACACCGACGCCGAAATCTCCTCATCGGTTGCGGTATTCAAGATCAAGGATCTCGCCAAGGAGAAGCCCGAATACAAGGTGCTTCCGATCGGCCAGTGGTCCGGCATCTCCGAAGGCGCGCGCCGTGTCGTGCAGGGCGAGTACAACAAGGACGGCAATGAAGTCTGGTTCTCGGTCTGGAACAACAAGGCCCAGGAATCGGCGATCGTCGTGGTCGACGACAAGACGCTGACCCTGAAGACGGTCATCCGCGACAAGCGGCTGGTGACGCCGACCGGCAAGTTCAACGTCCATAATACGCGTAACGACGTCTATTGAGGATCTGACGACAACGAGTCGGCGCGGCCAGTAAGTCTGCCGCGCCGCCTCGATGCAAAGATCCGAATTGCAAAGGCCAACCGGGCGGAGCGCGCTATGAGCGTTGGAAAAGTCTACCTGGTCGGGGCGGGCCCCGGCGATCCGGAACTGCTGACCTTGAAGGCGGCGCGGGTGATCAAGGAGGCGGAGGTCGTCGTCTACGATCGGCTGGTGCCCGACAGCATTCTCGCCACCATCGGGGATGGCGCGGCCCGGATCAATGTCGGCAAGCAGGCCAGCTTCCATCCGGTGCCACAGGAAGAAATCAACGAAATGCTGGTGCGGCTCGGCCGGGCCGGCCGGACCGTGGTGCGGCTGAAGGGCGGCGACCCCTTCATTTTCGGCCGCGGTTCCGAGGAAGCGGCCGAACTCGAGCGCGCCGGCATTCCCTATGAGGTTATCCCCGGCATCACCGCGGCGCAGGGCTGTGCTGCGTCGCTGCGGATTCCGCTGACCCATCGCGGGCTTGCAACCGGCGTCCGCTACGTTACCGGGCATCGCAAGGCGAACGAGCCGCTGGATCTGGACTGGGCGAGGCTGGCGGATCCCGAAACCACGCTCGTCGTTTACATGGGGCTCGCCAACATCGAGGAAATCGCAGGGAACCTGATCGCCAACGGCTTGTCGCCGGACACCCCAGTCCTTGCGGTGTGTCAAGGTACGACCCCCGGGGAGCAGCGAGTATGCACTTGGCTCGCGGCACTTCCCGCGGCGGCCAAGGAGGCTGGCTTTGCGGGTCCCGTCCTGTTCATCATCGGTCGGGTCGCAGCGATCGCCATGCAGCGCAATGAGCACGACGATGCAACGGACTCCGGCGCGATCTCGGTTGTGGCCTAACGCGGCGTTGGCGCTGATCGCGACGATGGCGCCGGCCTCGGCCGGAGAGGCCGCGCCCGATCCGGTCAGGCTGGCGAACCTGGTGCGGCAGGATTGCGGTTCATGCCATGGCCTGACCTTGAAGGGCGGGCTAGGCAAGCCCCTGACCGCCGAGCAGCTCGGGCCATGGGACCGCGACCAGCTCGTTCACATCATTCTCGATGGCATTCCGGGCACGCCGATGCCGCCCTGGCGCCCGCTGCTCTCCGAGCTCGATGCCCGCTGGATCGCCGACCGGCTCAAGCAGGGAAATCTGCCATGACGATCGCCGCGCGATTTTTTGCCGCACTGTTGCTGCTGGCGATCCCCGCCACCGGGCTTGCCGAAGGACTGCGCGGCACCGGTAACCTCGGCCTCGTGATCGAGCGTGCCACGGGTTCGGTGTTGATCGTCGATACCAGCGCCCGCGAGACGCTCGGCCGGGTCGAGGGCGTCGGCGATCTCTCGCATGCCTCGGTCGTGTTCTCGCCGGATCAGCGTTACGGCTATGTGTTCGGACGCGACGGCGGGCTGACCAGGATCGACCTGCTGACGGCGAAGATCGCCGGGCGCGTGGTGCAGGCCGGCAATTCGATCGGCGGCGCCATTTCCGACGACGGCGAGCTGATCGCAGTCTCCAACTACGAGCCGGGCGGGGTACGCGTGTTCGACGCCAGGACGCTGGCGCAGGTCGCCGACATTCCCGCCACCGGCGCCGACGGCAAAGCCTCGAAGACGGTCGGCCTCGTCGATCTGCCGGGGCGCCGCTTTGCCTTTGCGCTCTACAACGCCGGCGAAATCTGGATCGCTGACCTTTCAAAGGTTGAGACGCCGGCGATCACCAGGCTGACCGGGGTCGGCAAGCTGCCCTATGACGGCAACGTCACGCCGGACGGCCGGCATTATCTGGCCGGCCTGTTCGGCGAGGACGGCGTGGTGCATGTCGACATGTGGCAGTCGCCGCTGAAGGCCGAGCGCATCCTCGACCGCTACGGCCATGGCGAGGAGCCGTTGCCGGTCTACAAGATGCCGCATCTCGAAGGCTGGGCGGCGATCGGCGACCGGCTGTTGCTGCCCGCGGTCGGCCGCCATGAACTGATCGCGGTGGACACGCGCAGCTTCGCCGAGGCCGGTCGCGTCGCCACCCACGGCCAGCCGGTGTTTGCTGTGGCGCGTCCCGACGGCCGCCATGTCTGGGTCAATTTCGCCCATCCGCTCAACGACACCATCGACATCGTCGATACCCTGACGCTGAAGGTGATCCACCGCTTTGCGCCGGGACCTGCGGTGCTGCACATGGAATTCACCCCGCGCGGTAACGAGGTCTGGGTCTCGCTGCGCGACGCCGACCGCGTCGACATCTACGACGCCGCGACCTTCGCGAAGAAGGGACAGATCTCCGCCCAAAAACCATCAGGCATTTTCTTCACCGCACGTGCAACGAGGATTGGACAATGAGCCCGGATCCCGCCGAACTGACACTGGTCGATCGCTGGCAGCATAATTTCCCGCTGGTCGACAAACCCTTCGAGGTGGTCGGCCGCTCCGCGGCGCTCAATGGACGCGAAACCATCCGCGTCTTTCGCCGCCTGCATGAGATCGGGCTGATCTCGCGCATCGGCGCGGTGGTGCGGCCGAACACCGTCGGCGCCAGCACGCTGGCGGCGCTGCAGGTTCCGCCCGAGCGGCTGGAGGAGGTGGCGGCGATCGTCGGCCGCGAGCCGCTGGTCACCCATAATTACGAGCGTACCCACGCGCTCAATCTGTGGTTCGTGATTGCCGGCGCCGATGCCAGGGCAATCGCCGCGACTATCGAGAGCATCGAGCAGCAGACTGGGCTTCAGGCAATCGATCTGCCGATGCTCAGCGCCTACCATCTCGGTCTCGGCTTTCCGCTTCGCGCCGCGCGCGCCGCAAAGCGCGAGCCGGCCGGCCCGCGCGGCGACTATCGTCCCGATCCGCGCGACCGCAGCATCCTGGCGGCGATCGAGGACGGCCTGCCGCTGGTCGAGCAGCCTTATCGGGCTGTCGCCGAACAGCTCGATCTCGATCAGGAGGAAATCATCGACCGGCTCGACCATCTCACCAGTGCCGGCATCGTGACCCGTTTCGGCTGCGTCGTGCGCCACGACAAGTTCGGCTACAACTCCAACGCCATGGCGGTGTGGGACGTGCCGGACGACATGGTCGATTCGGTTGCGGAGAGTTTCACTCGAAATCCGAACGTCACTCTGTGCTACCGCCGGCCGCGGCATCTGCCGCTGTGGCCCTACAACATCTTCTGCATGATCCACGCGCGGGCACGCCAGGACGCTTACGCCGTCATCGACGAGATCAATCTGCTGGCCGATACCGGCTTGAACAGGCAGGCGGTGCTGTTCTCGACGCGCTGCTTCAAGCAGCGCGGCGCGGTGTTCTCGGAAGCCAGAGGGTTGAACTGATGCCGGTCCTCGATCCCACATCAAAGGCGATCATCAACGGCCTGCAAGGCGGATTTCCACTGACGCCGCGGCCGTTTCGCGATGCCGGCGCCGAGCTTGGACTGAGCGAGGGCGAACTCATCGAAGGCGTCCGCGATCTCGTCGGGGCGGGCCAGTTGAGCCGCTTCGGCCCGTTGTGGAACGCGGAAATGCTCGGCGGCGACGTTTGTCTTGCGGCGATCGCCGTGCCGCCGGAGCGGTTCGACGAGGTGGCGGAACAGGTCAACGCCCATCCCGAGATCGCGCACAACTACGAGCGCAGCCATGCGCTCAACATGTGGTTTGTCGTCTCGGCGGAAGACCCGCGCCGCATCGCAAAGGTGATTGCGGAAATCGAAGCGGAAACCGGGCTTGTCGTGCATGCGATGCCGAAGATGCACGAGTTCTTCGTCGGATTCCGGGTGGAGGTATGAAGATGCTCGACGCTGTCGATCGCAGGATCGTTGCTGCCACCCAGGCCGGGCTTCCCTTGGTGCGCGAGCCCTATCGGGCGATCGCCGAAAAACTCGGCCTCGAGGAGGCCGACATCATCGCCCGGCTGAAGCGGCTGCTCGGCGAGGGCGCCATCCGCCGCATCGGCGCGATCCCCAACCACTACGCGCTCGGCTTCACCGCCAACGGCATGTCGGTGTGGGACGTCGCCGACGATGCCGTTGGCGAGATCGGCGCCAAAATCGGCGCGCTCGACGAGGTCACGCATTGCTATGAGCGGCCGCGGCATCTGCCGCTTTGGCCCTACAATCTCTTCGCCATGGTGCACGGCCATACCCGCGACGAGGTCAGGGCCAAGGTCGAACGCATTGCGCGATTGATCGGTCCAGCCGCGCGCTCGCACGACGTCCTGTTTTCCACCCGGATTTTGAAGAAGACCGGCTTGCGCATCGCTGCGTGAAGCCCAAGGGAGCGGCGCAAATGTTTCGCCTCAGCCATTATCTGCACGAATTGCGCGAGCCGACGTCTCTCGGCCCGGCGCGCCAGCCGCCGGGACCGGTGGTGATCTGGAACCTGATCCGGCGCTGCAACCTGACCTGCAAGCACTGCTATTCGATTTCGGGCGACGTCGATTTCCCCGGCGAACTGTCGACGCCGGAAGTCTTCTCCGTGATGGACGACCTCAAGGCGTTTCGCGTGCCGGTGCTGATCCTGTCCGGCGGCGAACCCCTGATGCGGCGCGACATCTTCGAGATCTCCGAGCGCGCCAAGGCCATGAAGTTCTATGTCGGGCTTTCCAGCAATGGCACGCTGGTCGATGCCGCGCTCGCCGACCGCATCCGCGATGTCGGCTACGACTATGTCGGGATTTCGCTCGACGGCATCGGCGACACCCATGATCGGTTCCGCCGCAAGGTCGGCGCCTATGACGAGGCGTTGGGCGGGCTGCGGCTCTTGCGTGACCGTGGCATCAAGGTCGGCGTGCGCTTCACCATGACGGAGGACAACGCCGCCGAACTGCCTGACATGCTCGACCTGGTGGAGCGCGAGGGTTTTCACAAATTCTATCTTTCGCATCTCGTCTATGCCGGACGCGGCAACAAGAATCGCGGCGACGACGCGATCTGGCAGACCACGCGCGACACCATGGACATGGTGATCGACCGCGCCTGGCGCTGGGCGCAAAGCGGCAGCGACATGGAAATCGTCACCGGCAATAACGACGCCGATGCGGTCTATCTCTTGCATTGGGCGGAGCGCACCATGCCGGATGCGGTGGCCGGCTTGCGTTCGCGGCTGGTGCAGTGGGGCGGCAACTCGTCCGGCGTCAACGTCGCCAACATCGACAATCTCGGCAATGTGCATCCGGACACGATGTGGTGGCACTACACTCTCGGCAACGTCAAGGCGCGGCCGTTCTCGGCGATCTGGACCGATCTGTCCAATCCGATCATGGCCGGATTGAAGCAGAAGCCGCGCGCCATCGGCGGACGCTGCGGCCAGTGCGCCTTCTTCGACGTCTGCAACGGCAATACGAGGGTGCGCGCGATGCGCATCACCGGCGACCCCTGGGCCGAGGATCCCGGCTGCTATCTCAGCGATGCGGAGATCGGTCTCGCTGCGCCGGTCGAGCGCGTCACGGTCAGCGCTTACCGCGGAGCATGCCATGAAGCGCCGCTTTCGCTCTGAGTTCGCCGCCGCGCTGCTGGTTGTCGCCGGCTTGACCGTTCCGGCCCAGGCGGAACCTGACGCCGCAAGACTGTTCGCCGACCACTGCGCGGCGTGTCATGGCGCGGACCGGCTGGGCGGGCAGGGGCCCGCGCTGCTGCCGGAAAATCTCGGGCGTCTGATGGGGCCGCGGGCGGCTGCGGTGATCGCCGACGGGCGTACGGCGACGCAGATGCCGGGCTTCAGCGAGAAACTCGACAAGGACGAGATCGCGGCACTGGCGGCCTTTATTGCGACGCCGCTGCCGAAGATGCCTGCGTGGGGCAGCCTGGAGATTGCCGCGAGCCGCATCATCCATGCCACAGCGCCGGCGCTCGACCGTCCGCGCTTTGCGGCCGATCCGTTGAACCTGTTCGTCGTGGTCGAAACCGGCGACCACCACGCCACCATCCTCGACGGCGATCGCTTCGAGCCGCTGGCGCGGTTTCCGACCCGCTTTGCGCTGCACGGCGGCCCGAAGTTCACGCCCGATGGCCGCTACGTCTTCTTCATGTCGCGCGACGGCTGGGTCAGCAAATACGATCTGTGGTCGCTGACCATGCTGTCCGAGGTGCGCGCCGGCATCAATTCGCGCAACATCGCGATTTCGCGCGATGGCAAGCATATCGCGGTCGCGAATTATTTGCCGCATACCCTGGTGATGCTGTCGACCGACGACCTGTCGGTCGAGAAGATTTTCGATGCCAGGGACAAGAGGGGAAATTCGTCGCGGGTGTCGGCGGTCTACCAGGCGCCGCCGCGCGACAGTTTCATCGCGGCGCTGAAGGACGTGCCGGAGATCTGGGAGATTGCGACCGATCCGAATGCGCCGCCGGTCTATCCGGGGCTGGTGCATTCGCACGAGAAGGGCATGGTCGAAGCCCTGCAGTCGTCGCAGGGGCTGTTCGCGCTGCGCCGGATCGAAATCCCCGAACCGCTCGACGACTTCTTCTTCGATCCGCCCTACCGCAATCTGGTCGGCTCGGCCCGGGAGGGCAAGGCGATCGTCGTCAATCTCACCGTCGGTCGCGACATCAAGCAGCTTACCTTGCCCGGCCTGCCGCATTTGGGCTCCGGCATTTCCTGGATCTGGAACGGGCGGCCTGTAATGGCGACCCCGCATTTGAAGGAAGGCAAGATCAGCGTGCTGGACATGCAGGACTGGTCGCTGATCAAGGCGATCGAAACACCGGGGCCGGGCTTCTTCATGCGCAGCCACGAAAATTCACCCTATGCCTGGACCGATGGCATGATGGGGCCGAAGAAGGATACCATGTCGATCATCGACAAGCGCAGCCTCGAGATCGTCCGCACCGTGACACCCGCGCCGAACAAGACCGCCGCCCATGTCGAGTTCGACAGGTACGGGCGTTACGCGCTGGTGTCGATCTGGGAGAACGACGGCGCCCTGGTGATCTACGATGCCGCCACGTTTGCCGAGGTCAAGCGCATCCCGATGTCGCGGCCGTCAGGCAAGTATAATGTATGGAACAAGATCAATTTCTCCGACGGGACCAGTCATTGAGCGCCGATGACGAAACCGATCGCGTCGCATTGCTGATCGCGGCCCACGGCGAACGAAGCGAGGGGGCGACCAACGACGGCGTCAAGGATATCGGGCAGGCCGTTTCCGCCCACAGGCTTGTCGCGGAGGTCGGCGTCGGCTTCATCAACGGCACGCCTGATATCGGCGAGGCGTTCGCCGCGCTGACCGCGCCCAGGGTGATCGTCTATCCGCTGTTTGCCTCGAGCGGCTACTTCACCCGCGACCGCTTGGTGCAATTGCTCGACGAGGCCAATAGCGAGAGCCGCAATGTCGAGGTGCTGCCGCCGCTCGGCCTCGATCCCGGCCTGCCGGACCTCGTGCTGGATCGCGCCAGCCAGGTCGCGCGCGAGAACGGCTTTGCGCCGGAAGCCATCAGCGTCATCCTGCTCGCCCATGGCTCGCGGCGGAATTCGGCCTCGCGCGAAGCCACTGAACAGGTGGCGCGCGCGATCGAAGGTCGCGCAGCGTTCCGCAGCGTCGGCATCGCCTTGCTGGAGGAGCGGCCGTTCCTGGATCAGGCGATGGCGCTGGTGCAGGGACCCGCCGTCGTGGTCGGCATGTTTTCCGGCGAGGGCATGCACGGCGCCAGCGACGCGCCGAGGCTGATCGCGGAACTGAACCGGAATGACGTGGTCTATGCCGGCGTGATCGGCAACGTTGCGGGAATCGAAAATCTCGTCGCCCGGGCGGTTGCCGAGGCGTTGCGCCGGACGCCCATCGCGGCTGCGGAATGGCGCCATGCCGCCGGGCGTGATTGACACGAGCAAGATCGACGCTACGCTGAGTCCAACCTCCAGGCAGCAATTTTCACCGCAGGGAAATGGGTTGGCTGGGCTAACAAGAAACAGGGCAGGGTGGAACGCGATGAACCGCGGCATCGGGATTTGAGCGGGCCCGCGCGGCCTTCCGCGCTCGCACCCTTCCGTATCAGGAACTACCGATTTCAGTGGCCCGCCGATCTGCTCACCTCGTGGGCGTTCGAGATGGAGACGCTGATCCTCGGCTGGTACGTGCTGGTCGAGACCGGATCGGTGCTGCTCTTGACGGTGTTCGCCTCGCTCAATTTCGTCGGCACGCTGATTGCGCCGATGTTCGGCGTGGTCGGCGATCGCATCGGCCATCGCGACCTGCTCGCCATGATGCGCGCGACCTATGCGGTGCTGGCGGCCACGCTGATGGCGCTGGCGCTATCAGGCCATCTCAGTCCGCTCTATGTCCTCATCATCGTCGCGGTCATGGGCCTGGTCCGGCCGTCGGACCTGGGCGTGCGCGGCGCGCTGGTTGCCACCATCATGCCGCACGACCAGTTGATCGGCGCGATCAGCATTTCCAGGACCACGATGGATACCGCGAAGTTCGCGGGCGCGCTGAGCGGCGCCGGATTGTTTGCGGCCCTCGGCATGGGGCCTGCCTATGTCGCGATCGTGACTCTTTATATCGCCTCGACGCTGCTGACCCTCTGCGTGGTGGCGCCTTCGAAGCCGCATCCGGTCGGTGAAGCGGCCGATGGCGCGCCGCCGCGCTCGCCGATGCGCGACCTGAAGGAGGGCGTCGCCTACGTCTGGACCACGCCGCGGATGCGCGCGGTGATCTGGGTCGCGTTCCTCGCCAATCTCACCGCCTATCCCCTGTCGAACGGACTGCTGCCCTATGTCGCGCGCGATATCTACGGCACCGACCAGACCGGGCTCGGCTATATGGCGGCGAGCTTCGCGCTCGGCTCGCTGGTCGGGTCCATTGCATTGAGCCTGATCGGCGGCATCCGGGTGGCGCGGCTGATGATCGGCGCCACCATGGCGTGGTACGCGACCCTGCTGGTGTTCGCGCAAATGCAGACCATCCATGCCGCGATTGCCTGTCTGGCGCTGGCCGGCTTCATGCAGAGCCTTGCCATGATCTCGGTCGCCGTCATCCTGATGCGCACCGCGAGCGAGCACTTCCGCGGCCGGGTGATGGGCGTGCGCATGCTGGCGATCTACAGCCTGCCGCTGGGCCTGTTGGCCGCCGGCAGCCTGATCGGCGATATCGGGTTTGCCGCAACCGCGTCGCTCTACGCCGCCGCCGGCATCGCGCTGATGCTGGCCATCGTGCTGCACTGGCGCGCGGATCTGTGGTACCTGCACGCGCCGGCGAATGCGAAGTGAGAGCCGAACCGGAGTCCAGATGAGATGACCATGCGGCTGCGTACCTTGCTTGGCGATCATCCCGGCACGTTGGCGCTGAAGGATGGATCGCTCAAGTCCGATCGCGTCGCGTTCGATTTCGCGAAGTATTCACCGACCAACAAGGGCTTCAAGCCGATGGTGCGCGAGCAGGCCTTCGACGTCTCGGAGATGGCCATCGTCACCTATCTGATGGCGAAGAGTTTCGGCAAGCCGATGGTGCTGCTGCCGCACGTGGTGGTGGCGCGGTTTCAATATGCGCATGCGGTGTACCGGGCCGATCTCGGCAACCTGAAGCCGCGCGATCTCGAGGGCAGGCGGGTCGGCATCCGCTCCTTCACCACCACGACGGGGGCGTGGCTGCGCGGCATCCTCGCCAATGAATACGGCGTCAACCTCGATGCGGTCAGCTGGGTGACGTTCGAGGACGCGCATGTCGCCGAGTACGTCGACACCACGGAGCGCGCGTCCGCGGGCAAGCAGATCATCCAGATGCTGCTCGACGGCGAACTCGACGCCGTGCTCGGCGAGAAGGTGGAAAAGCCCGGCCTGAAGCCGCTGTTTCCGGACGTCGCCGCGGAAGAAAAATCCTGGTTTTCAAGATATGGCGTGCTGCCGATCAACCATATGGTGGTGGTCAGCCGGGACCTCGTCGATCGTCATCCCGACGTTGTGCGGGAAGTGTTCCGCCTGCTGCGCGAAAGTGCTTTGCGCGCGCCGGCCGCCTCGGTGCCGCAGTTCAGCGTCGGCGAGATGCGCCGCTCGCTGGAAATGATCATCGGCTATGCCGCGCAGCAGGGGCTGATTCCGCGCGCCTTCGCGGTGGACGAGCTGTTCGACGATCTGACGCGGACGTTCGGCGCCATCGGCTGATTGGATCATACTTCTAGCTCATGCCGGTGATGATGACCGTCTCACGGCGAGCAGCTAGGTCAGAATAATTTCTGCGCCGGTTTGCATTCGCCGTAGAAATTTCTTAGTCCGTTGAGTTCAATGAAGTGAACATTTATCGCGCCGGTTATCCGGCTGGCCGTCCGTTACGTCCCGCGCGGGGCGTCCATTGACGAAAAACACCCCGTCGCCCTC
>JBAQER010000339.1:0-6878 GCA_049286845.1 Bradyrhizobium sp. | reverse complement strand
GGGAACCACTGCGAACCGCGTTGCGACGCCGGCGGCACCCCATGCGTCGACGATGGTTCGGCTTTGCCGGAGATACTCGGCGCTTTCCTTCTCACCTACGACCGCATCGAAGCCTCTCGCTGCGGGCGGCGACCAGAACAACGGACTGGCGGCCCTCGCGGCTGCATCGTCGAGATGCAAAGCCCGGTTGATCGAGGTCTCGACCAGCGGCCCAAGATCGAACAGTCCCGAGATGGCGTAGGCCGACGGCACGAGGTTTCGCGGCAAGGAGGCATCAATCGAGGGCCAGTCGGTCGCCAGCATGCAGGCGGCAAGGTGTCCGCCGGCAGAATGGCCGCTGACGACGAGGGACTGCCCCGTCTTTCCCAGTTCGCGGCAGGCATCCCGCATTTCATCGATGATGCGGTCGATGGTGACGTCAGGGCAAAGGTCGTAACCTGGAATGGCGACGCCGATGCCGTGGGCGTTCAAGCCGCCGGCAAGATGGCTGAAGAACGAGCTGTCCAGCGCCTGCCAGTAACCGCCATGGATAAAGACGACAATCGGCCCGTCATGGCTGCCGGGAAAGTAGTCGATCACGTTGCGCGCACCGGCACCGTAGCGGACAGACCGGGGCGCCTGTCGCTCGCGATAGGCCGCCGCATCCCTCGCCCAGCCTGCGATCAGCGACGGGTTTTCCGGAACCCGCGCCCTGTTGTTGTACTCGACCTCGTAGTCGACCGGCGTACTCACCGCTTACGACGCTCTTTTTTGCGCGGACTTCTGCGCCGAGCCCTTGGTCTTGGCCAACAACCGCATCAATTCGCGAACGTCCTTCGGCGACAGATCCGAAAAGATATCGGCAATCCAGGTCTGGTGCTCCGCCGCCATCTTGCGAAATTCGGCCCGGCCGGTCTTGGTCAATCGGATGACCTGCACGCGCCGGTCGGTATCCGACGTGCGCCGGTCGAGATGGCCGGATTCGACGAGCCGTTCGACCAGCCCGGTCACGTTGCCGTTCGAAACCATCATCCGCTTCGAGACATCGGATAGCGTCATGCCTTCCGGCACCTTGTCGAGCTGAGCCATCAGATCGAAGCGCGGCAGCGTGACATCGAACCGCTCGCGCAGCCGGCTGCGCACCTCGCCTTCGATCAGGGTCGTGCAAGTCAGGAGGCGCAGCCACAGCCTGAGTTCATCGCCGTGATCTTCAGGTAGTTCGACCGCCTTGGTCTCGGAATCAAGGATCATGATGCAATCATACCTGCCGGAGCCTCGCGGCAGCACGGATGCTGGTGCCGCCAATATTGCATCCGTCCGCCTGTATTTCGACCTTCAAATAATTCGCGGATGGCCGCAAGTCAAAACGCCGGCCGACGGCGGCTGATGCGCATTTTCCGGTTTCTTTAGGTTTCAAACAATTGGCGCGCGGCTTGCATGGCGCCTCGTGACCGGATCGGCGCGCGTTGCGGCTTGCTTGCGGCAACCGCCGTCATCGGAATAAGCTTGAACCTCGCACCCGGATCCGGGTCGGCGTAACGGGAGAGACAACCATGAAGCAGCAGTTGAAGTTGGCCGGAATGGCAGCTCTCCTGAGCGTCGCGACCGGACAGGCCGTCGCGCAGGAAAAGCTCAAGATCGGCGTCATCGTGACGCTGTCGGGTCCGGCGGCGGCGCTCGGCCAGCAGGTCCGCGACGGCTTCACGCTTGCGGTCAAGGATCTCGGCGGCAAGATGGCCGGCCGGGATGTCGAGGTCGTGGCGGTCGACGATGAGCTCAAACCGGATGGCGCCGTCACCAAGGTCAAGGGCCTGCTCGAACGCGACAAGGTCGACTTCGTGGTGGGACCGATCTTCTCCAATATCCTGCAGGCGATCCACAAGCCGGTGACGGACACCAAGACCTTCCTGATCAGCCCGAACGCCGGCCCCTCCAGCTACGCCGGCAAGAACTGCAGCCCGTTCTTCTACGCGACCTCCTACCAGAACGACCAGGTGTTCGAGGTCCTCGGTAAAGTCGCCCAGGACCGCGGCTACAAGCGCGTCTATGTCATGGTGCCGAATTATCAGGCCGGCAAGGATTCCGTCGCCGGGTTCAAGCTCGACTACAAGGGAGAAATCGTCGAGGAATCCTACATGCCGCTCGGCACCCTGGATTTCCAGGTCGAGCTCTCCAAGATTGCCTCGCTGAAGCCCGACGCCTTGTTCACCTTCATGCCGGGCGGCATGGGCGTGACATTGGTGAAGCAGTACAGGCAGGCTGGCCTTGCCGACAAGATTCCGGTTCTCTCGGCGTTCACGGTCGATGAGTCGACGCTGCCGGCGCAGCAGGACGCCGCGGTCGGCATGTTCGGGGGCGCGAACTGGGCGCCCAATCTCGACAATCCGCAGAACAAGAAATTCGTCGCCGGCTATGAGGCCGCCTACAACGGCGTGCCCGGCACCTATGCCATGCAGGCTTACGATACCGCCATGCTGATCGACAGCGCCGTCAGGGCGGTCAAGGGCGACCTTTCCAACAAGGAAGCGGTCTCGGCGGCTTTGAGGAAGGCCGACTTCACCTCGTTGCGCGGCAGTTTCAAGTTCAACACCAACGGCTATCCGATCCAGAATTTCTATCTGACCAAGGTCGCGAAACGGCCGGACGGGAAATTCCAGACCGAAATCGCTGAAAAAGTGTCCGAGAACTACGGCGACCGTTATGCCAAGGATTGTACACTGGGCAACTAATTGTACGCCGGGTAACCAAGAAAACCAGGGAAGGAAACAAGGCGATGACAAGCGAGATCACCGGCATCACCCGGGCCAACGAGGGCATCCAGGGAATTTCCTGGAATATCCTCGGCCAGACCTACGTGCCGAAGAACCGCACCGAGCACTGCTTCTCCTGGCATGCGACGTTGCCGCCGGGCACCTTCGTGCCGCCGCATATTCATCCGGACCAGGACGAGTATCTCTACATGCTGGAAGGCAAGCTCGATTTCATGCTGGGCGGCGCCGAAGCCCAGGCAACCCCGGGCGACCTGATACGCCTCGGCATGGGGGTTCCCCACGGCATCTTCAACAAGTCCGATCAAACTGCGAAAGTGCTGTTCTGGGTATCGCCGACCCAGAAACTCTACGACCTGTTCTGGGGCCTTCACAACATGAAGGAGCAGAAGCCCGAAGACGTCGTGGCGATGGCCGCGGAATTCAACATCCACTTCCTGCCGCCGCCGCCGGGCGCATAAGGGCGCTCTTCGGCACGCAACGGAGACGTTGTCAGGCCCGCACCGCCGTCAATCCTGGCACCGCCGCAAAGCCGGCCTTGCTGGCATAGCCGCGCACGATGGCCTCGCGCTGGCTGTAACTGAGCACCTTGTCGATGTCGGTGAAACCGTCGGGCGCCAATTGCTCGACCGCATCGATCACACCTTCCGGGCCGCCGCGGCGGTTGGAGCGAACGATCTCCGCCGTCATCGGCAATCGCTTCTGCTCGTAGGCCATCAGCGCCTGACGCGGATGTTCCGAGCGCACCAGCGCGTCGGCCAGACACCGCGCATCGAGAATGGCCTGCGAGGCGCCGTTCGATCCAACCGGATACATCGGGTGGGCGGCATCGCCGAGCAACGTGACCCGGCCGGTCGACCAGTACGGCAGCGGATCGCGGTCGCAGGTCGGGTATTCGTAGAATTCGGGCGTTGCGGAAATCAGGCTGCGCACGTCGACATGGGGCACCGAGAACCGCGCGACATGCGGCATCAATTCATCGCGCCTGCCGGGCCGCGACCAGTCCTCACGGCGGGGCGGCGGCACGTTGCCTTCACCGACCTTCACCAGCACCGCCCAGTTGGTCAGACGGCTGGCCGGGCTCGACCCTTCCGCGATGGGATAGACCACGACCTTGGCATGCAGGCCGCCGGCGACAATCATCGAACGGCCGCTCAGGAACACCGGCCAGTCGCGCGCGCCGCGCCACAGCATCAGCCCGTTCCAGCACGGCGGCCCTTCATCCGGAAACAACGTTTCCCGCACCCTCGAATGGATGCCGTCAGCGCCAATCAGGATATCGCCGCGGACGGTCTTGGTGTGCCTGCCTGCGCGATCGAAGAAATAGGCTGACACGCCGCCCTCATCCTGGGTGAAGGCGCCCAGCCTGCAGCCGGTGTGGATCGCGTCACGCCCGAGCCGTTCCTCGACGGCGCGGTGGATCACGCTCTGCAGCCGGCCGCGATGAATCGAGAACTGCGGAACGTCGTGACCGGCATCGATGCCGCGGGCTTCGCGCCAGACTTCCTGACCATGGCGATTGAGGTAATAGAGTTCGTCGGTGCGGATCGCGACGTCATCGAGCTGTTGCAGGAGGCCGAGCCCTGCGAGTTCGCGGATCGCATGCGGCAGGGTGTTGATGCCGACGCCGAGTTCGCGGATGGAGTCCGACTGCTCGAACAGCTCGCAGCCGATGCCGCGCGCCCGCAGCATCAGCGCGGTGGTAAGGCCGCCAATACCGCCGCCGACGATAATTGCCTTCATCGCCCTACTCCACTCATACCGGGACGCTACGCGAAGGCCCTAAACTTCGCATGGGCGGTCACTCGGCCGCAAGCGGCTTTGTCGCCTCCGCCTTGAGCTCAGCCCGGGTCTTGGGCTTAGCCTTAATTTTGAGGTCGTCGAAATCCTGCCGGTCGCGCACGCTGTTGCGGAAGATCTGCTCCTTGCCGGGCAGATATTGCGGCGGACAGGCAACCTCTGCGCCATACCAGGCCGCGGCCTTCAGCGTGAACGAGGGGTCGATCAAATGCGGGCGGCCAAGCGCCACCAGATCGGCACGCCCGGCGGCAAGGATGGTATTCACCTGGTCTGATGTCGTGATGTTGCCGACGCACATGGTGGCGACGCGCGCCTCGTTGCGGACCTGTTCTGAGAACGGCGTCTGGAACATGCGGCCATAGACCGGCTGGGCGTCGCGCACGGTCTGGCCGGTGGACACATCGACCAGATCGACGCCGGCCTCGGCGAAGGCGCGCGCGATATCGACCGCATCATCGCCTGTGATGCCGCCCTCGGCCCAGTCGGTGGCGGAGATGCGTACCGACATCGGCTTGTGCGCCGGCCATGCCGACCGCAGCGCCTCGAACACTTCCAGCGGAAAGCGCAGGCGACCTTCGAGCGAGCCGCCATAGGCGTCGGTGCGCTGGTTGGTCAGCGGCGAAATGAAGCTCGCCAGCAGGTAGCCGTGGGCGCAATGCAGCTCCAGCATGTCGAAACCGCAAGCCTCCCCGCGCTCGGCAGCTTGGACGAACGCCGCCTTGACCGCATCCATCGCGGCGCGGTCCAGTTCGCGCGGCACCCGGCTGTCTGGAAAGTAGGGCAGCGGCGAGGCCGACACGATATCCCAGCCGCCCTGCTCCAGCGGACGATCCATGCCGTCCCACATCAATTTGGTAGCGCCCTTGCGGCCGGCATGGCCGAGCTGGAGTGCGATTTTCGCCGCCGAATTGGCGTGGACGAAATCGACGATGCGCCGCCACGCGGCCTCCTGCTCGTCGGTCCAAAGCCCGGCGCAGCCCGGCGTGATGCGGGCGTCGCGGGAAACGCAGGTCATCTCAGTGAAAATCAGGCCGGCCCCGCCGACCGCGCGCGAGCCGTAATGCACCAGGTGGAAATCGCCGGGCACGCCCTCCTTGGCCGAGTACATGCACATCGGCGACACCACCGCGCGGTTGGCAAGTTCCATCTCGCGCAGCCGCAATGGCTGGAACATCGGCGCCACCGGCGTCTCGACATTGACGTCGAAGCCCATGGCGTGGACCTGCCTCGCGAACGCCTTGTCGACCTCACTGACAAAATCCGGCGCCCGCAGCGTCAGATTGTCATAGGTGATCGCCTTGGCACGGGTCATGACGCCAAAAGCGAACTGGACGGGATCAAAATCCCAAAACCGATCGACATGCTCGAACCAGACCAGCGATACGTCGGCGGCGTGCTGGATCTTCTCGACTTCCTCGCGCCGCCCCTCTTCGTACTGCTGCAGCGCGGCCTCGACCGTCGGCGCGCGATTCATGGCCTCCGCCAGCGCGATGGCGTCTTCCATCGCCAGCTTGGTGCCGGAACCGATCGAGAAATGCGCCGTCGCCTTGGCATCGCCGAGCAGCACCATATTGTCCTTGACCCAACGCTTGCTGCGGATCATCGGAAAATTGCGCCACATCGAGCGGTTGATCAGGAGTGGATGACCTTCGAGGAACCAGCCGAAAATCTCCGCCATCCGGTCGGCGGATTGTCTTTCGTCCAGCCCCTCAAGGCCGGCGCGCTTGAACGTGGCGGGATCGGTCTCGAATATCCAGGTCGAGTGCCCCACTTCATACTGATAGGCGTGGGCGATAAACGGACCCCACTCGGTCTCCTGGAAGATGAAGGTGAAGGCGTCGAGCGGCCGGGTCGAACCCATCCAGGCGAACTTGTTCGAGCGCAAGTCCACATCGGGCTGGAAATGCTCGATATATTTTTCGCGGAAGCGGCTGTTGATGCCGTCGGCCAGCACCACCAGATCGGCATCGGCAAAGCGCGCTTCGTCCTCGATGTCGGCCTCGAACAGCAGGGCGACGCCGAGTTCGCGCGCCCGCTCCTGCAGGATCAGCAGCAGCGTGCGGCGCGAGCAGCCGCAGAACCCATTGCCGCCGACCCGGTGCACCGTGCCGCGGAAGTGCACGGCGATATCGTCCCAATAAGCGAATTGCTCGGTGATGCGGCGATAGCTCGGGGCATCGCATTTCTCGAAAGTGTCGAGAGTCGCGTCGGAGAACACCACGCCGAAGCCGAAGGTGTCGTCGGCGCGGTTGCGCTCATAGACCGTGATCTCCGCCTCCGGCCGCTGCTTCTTGAGCAGGATCGCGGAATAGAGACCTGCCGGTCCACCAC
>JBAQER010000338.1:0-8689 GCA_049286845.1 Bradyrhizobium sp. | reverse complement strand
GCAGCCGCAGCCGGATCAAGTTGCGAAGCTGCAAGCCCTTCATCATCGAGGTGCTCATCGCCACCGCGCTGGGCCCGATGCGGTATTTCTGGTCGCGCGGCAGATAGACCAGCTGGCCCATCCGGGTCAGCGTGTGAGTCAACCGCGACACCGTCGATCGCGGCAGCCCGCAGCGATTGGAAATTTCCAGGTTACCGAGCCGCGCCTCATGACCCTCGAAGCAGCGCAATACGTCGAACGCGCGCGACACCACCTGAATGACGTCGCCCTCACCCGCCAGATCGCTGGCGAGCATTCCCTGCTTACTGAGCCGTTCCGAGCGTCTTCCCATGTGATTTTTTCCATTCCGTCAGGCGGAATAAAATTCCACTTGCAGAACAAGCTACCTCAGGCAATCTGCGGCTACAACAAAAAGCCGTTCGCGAGGGCATATGTCCGACAGACGGTCGTCCCCGGGAGAACGGAATGCCAGAAATCAAGATTGTGACCGAAGTGGCCGGACGCGTTTGCGCGCTGCCCGTTGAAATCGGCGGCAGCGTCGGCGACGGCGACGACATCGCCTTCGTCGAAGCCATGAAGATGGAAATCCCCGTCGCCTCGCCTGCAGCGGGCAAGCTCAAGCTCATTCTCGTCAGCGTTGACGACGTCGTCGCCGAAGGTCAGGTGCTCGCCGTCATCGAGACGTGAGCACTGCTGGCCGCAACATCGACTTCGATCCGATCGAGCTCCGCGACAATCCGTCCGGCTCGACGGATCGTGGACTCAGCGATAACGGCTCGGACGTTGCCATCGCCGTTAGGCGATGACATGATCCGGCCAAACGGAAAACACTCTTTCGCACAGCGAAAACAATGGAGGGGATACATGATTAATCGATTGCTGGCACTCGCGCCTGTCGTTCTCACGAGCGTCTCGCTACTGACATTGACTGCGGCCCACGCCCAGGACGTCAAGCTGCCGCCGACCATGACGTTTACGGCCTACGACACCGGCACCTCCGGCTTCAATATCGCCGTCGGCGTCGGCAAGATGATGAAGGACAAATACGGCACCGACGTCCGCGTGCTTCCCGCCGGCAACGACGTCGCGCGCCTGGCGCCGCTGCGCGCGGGCCGCGTGGCGCTGGCCTGGATGGGCACCGGCGTCTATTTCGCGCAGGAAGGCGTGTTCGAATTCGGCGTCAAGGAGTGGGGCCCGCAGGCGCTGCAGATGACGCTCTCCACCGTCGACTGCAACGGCCTTTCGGTCGGCGTCGCCAAGGATACCGGCGTGAAGGAGTGGAAGGACTTTCGCGGCAAGCGGCTCGGCTTCGTGGTCGGCTCGCCGGCCCTGAACCAGAACGCGCAGGCCATCATCGCCTACGCCGGACTCACGAAGAACGACGTCAAGATCGTCGAATTTGCGAGCTACGGCGCAATGTGGAAAGGCGTCATCAACAACGACGCCGACGGCGCATTCGCCTCGACCGTGAGCGGCCCCACCAAGGAACTCGAGAGCTCGCCGCGCGGCATCGTCTGGCCGGAGCTCCCGGTTGAGGACAAGGAAGCGTGGGCGCGCGTGAAAAAAATCGGCGCGTTCTTCAAACCCCATGTGACGACATGCGGTGCCGCCATCCAGGCGTCGAAGCCCCTTAATCTGGCGACCTATCCCTATCCGATCGCAACCACCTACGCGACGCAGGCTCCGGATCAGGTCTACGCGCTCACCAAGGCGATGATATCCGGCTATGATGCCTACAAGGATTCCGCGCCCGGCGCGTCGGGCCTCGACGTCAAGCGTCAGACCAAGCAGTGGGTCATCCCCTTCCATCCGGGCGCCGCAAAGGCGTTGAAGGAAGCCGGAAACTGGACCGACGCGGACGAGAAATACAACAATGATCTGATCAAGCGCCAAGGCATTCTGGCCGCCGCCTGGGCCGAGTACGGCAAAGCCAGCCCACCTTCCGACGACAAGGAGTTCCTTGCCGGCTGGATGAAGGCCCGCGCCACAGCGCTGAAGAAGGCCAACATGCCGAACGGCTTCGAGGATTAAGCGACTCGCTTCGGTTCAACGCCAGCGGCGAACGCTGGGTCATTGTCGGGATAACGCATGTCGTCAGCTACATCGACCGCCGGCCAGGAAGCGCCGGCGGCAAAACGTATCGAGTTCGAAGATCCTCACGGCAGCCTCGGCAATTTGCAGGAGGCCGAGGTCTCGCGGGTGCGGACGCTGGGCGGCATGTGGCGCTGGGCCCTGATCGTCGCAACCGCCGCGACGATTCTGCTGTGCATCAATCAACAGTTCACGTTGCGCTTTTTCGTCGGTTTTACCCAGCTCAATACCGAGTATTTCTATCTGCTGATCGCATTGATGCTGCCGTTCACGTTTCTGATCTTCCCGGGATTTAAGAACGC
Organism: Bradyrhizobium sp.; assembly: GCA_049286845.1. GTDB lineage: Bacteria > Pseudomonadota > Alphaproteobacteria > Rhizobiales > Xanthobacteraceae > Bradyrhizobium. Next base: position 6,296 of record JBAQER010000338.1, on the reverse strand, counting down.
CCCGCTTGATCGGATTCCCTGGTACGATGTCGTCCTGTTCATCATGACCGCCGCCTCCGCTATCTGGCTGATGATGAATATACGCCGGGCCGCGGAACTCGGCTGGGAGTATTCCGGCGCGCCGAAATCGGTGATCGCCGGTGGTCTCGTGATGTGGGCGGTGCTACTGGAGGCGTTGCGCCGCACCGGCGGCTGGAGCCTGCTGCTGAGCGTCTTCCCGTTCACTGTCTATCCGTTGTTTGCCGAGGCGCGCTGGCTCGGCCCGTTCCGCGGCAGCCAATCGAGCCTCGAACAGGCGACGTCGTATCACGTGCTGTCCGGCGAGAGCCTGCTCGGGATTCCGATCCAGGCCTTCGCCGACACCGTGATCGGCTTCCTGGTGTTCGGCACCGCGCTGATGATGACCGGCGCCGGCAAGTTCTTCATCAATCTGGCGTTCGCGCTGTGCGGCACGTTCCGCGGCGGCGCGGCAAAGGTCTGCATCTTTGCCAGCGGCCTGCTCGGCATGATGAGCGGCTCGATCATCTCCAACGTGCTGACCGCGGGCACCATGACGATCCCGGTCATGAAGAAGAGCGGCTTCCGCGCCTCCTATGCCGCCGCGATCGAGGCCTGCGCGTCGACCGGCGCGGTGCTGGCGCCGCCGGTGATGGGCGCGACCGCGTTCGTGATCGCGCAGTTCCTCAACGTCAGTTATGCCGATGTCGCGCTGGCCGCGATCATTCCCGCGGCGCTTTTTTATATCGGCCTGTTCATGCAGGTGGATTCCTACGCCGCACGGCACGGTCTTGCCGGTATCCCGCGATCCGAGCTGCCGAAGGTGTGGGATACCATCAAGGACGGCTGGTACTACATCTTCGTCATCGCGCTCCTGGTCGTCATGCTGCTGTACTTCAAGCGCGAGAGCCATGCGCCGTTCTATGCCACCGCGCTGCTGCTGGTTCTGAACCAGCTGTTCTCCAGGGAAACCCGCTGGAGGTTTTCGACGATCAACAAGTTCCTCGAGGTCAATGGCCGCACCTTTGTCGAACTGGTCGGCATTCTCGCCGGCTGTGGCCTTTTGATCGGCGCGTTCTCGATGACCGGGGTGGTCTCCAGCCTCGCCAACGGCCTCCTGCGGATCGCCGGCGACAACGCCTTCCTGCTGCTCGTGATGTGCGCCTTCACCAGTCTCGTGCTCGGTCTCGGGTTGACGACGACGGCCTGCTACATCTTCCTTGCCATCCTGGTGGCGCCGGCGCTGGAAAAGCTCGGACTCAACAAGATGGCCGTCCACATGTTCATCTTCTACTGGGGCATGCTGTCGTCGATCACCCCACCGGTGGCCATCGCCTCATTCGCCGCGGCCGGCATAGCCGGTTCGCCGGCCATGAAGACCGGGTGGGAATCGATGTGGGTCGGCAGCATCATCTATTTCATCCCCTTCTTCTTCGTACTGAACCCGGCGCTGGTGCTGCAAGGTGACAGTCCCTACCTGATGGGCCTCGGCCTGATGGCGCTGGCCGCCTTCGGCACCTTGTTCATCTGCGGCGGCATTCAGGGCTATCAGGTTTTCGTCGGCGACCTTCGCCGCACCGGGACGCTGGAATGGCCGCTGCGGGTGCTGCTGGTGATCGGCGGCTTCGTGATCGCCACGCCGGGCGGCGGCATCGTGCCGATCTCGCAACTCCAGGTCACCAGTCTGGGACTGGCGATCCTGGTCCCGACGGTCGTGATCGCGCGGATCCTGATGCGCCGGCAGCCTCTTGTCGCGGGCCAGTTGCGCGTTCCCTGATTGCGCATCAAGATTGGAGGCGATGAAACCGCGACCGCCTGATCGTCGCTAACCCGGGTAGATTTGCTGACGGCGAACTGGCGCCGTCCGCCTTCATACCACTTCCGTCACCGGCTGCATGTCGATGGCGAAGGTTTCCAGGAACTTCGACGTCATGATGTAGAAGCCGACCGAGAGCTGCAGCTCGACCAATGCTGCCGGCGTCAGTTTTGACGCGATGGCGTTGAAGGTCGTATCGGTCGGCTTCTTCAGCCTGACGATCTCGTCGGCGAAGGCCAGGGCTGCCCGCTGCAATTCGTCGAAGCAGGTCGCGGACTGCCAGTTTTCCAGCGCCTCGTTCTGCTCGTCGGTAACGCCGACATTCTTGCCGATACGCTTGTGCGCTACGATCTCGTACGGCGCCTCGCACAGGATTCCCGTGCGGGTGATCGCGAGTTCCCGCACCACCGGATCGAGTTCGCCTTTGTGCCGGATCGCGCCGCCGAGCCGGCAGTACTGTTCGAAATAGCTCGGCGAATGCGCCATCATCCGGAAGATATTGGCGTTGCGGTTCTTGCCGAGAATTTCCTTGGTGCGCTCGTTCGATTTCGATGTGTCGCAATAGTCGATGCGGGCCATGATTCACCTTGGGTTTTTCGGTTCTTGATTGCTGTTTTCTGATGGCGGGTTCCATTCCACAGTATCGGGCGGCTGACCACGGAGCAACACAACCGAGTCAAAATGCCGCCGCATTACTGTTCGATCCTGAGATAGTCGACGTTCGCTGAGTGGGGACTCAATTCAAGCGAATGCTCGTCGCGGGGTGTTCCGAGTAAAAAAGCTATCTGGGCCGTCGAGCCTTCCCGGGCAACGATGACTCATGCCCAAGTCACGGGTGCCCAAGTCTAGGGAGATCGGCATGAAGGAAGCCACCAAGAGGGCGGCCTCGGAAGCGCTCGCGCAAACGCTGGCGGTGACGGCCATGCTCGTCATCGCCAGCTTCATCTTTTACGGGCGGTGACGGATTCACCTTTTTGGGGGAAGGCAAGTAAACAACTCACTTCGCCTTCTCGAAAAACGGCACCAGGCGCCCGGCAAACGACGCGAACCGCGCGGTGACCTTGTCGCCGATGGCGAGATCATTGTCGCCATGGGCCATCATGCGAAAGCCCTCCGCGGTATCGACCAGCACGATGTTGTAGGGCACGTGCGCGCGGGTCTCCGGCGTGGCGGCGCGGCACACCAGCGAGGTTGCGTAGACCGTCCCCTCGCCGCTCGCGGCTTTCTCCGCCGGGTCCGGCACGCCGCAGGCGCAGCAGAAGCTGCGGCGAAAGTATTGCAGGTTCCCGCAGGCCGCGCAGGTCTGATAGACGATCACTTCCGCGCCCGTGGTCCAGTCGGCGAGTCTGTCGCTCATCGCACCCGCTCCAGGAACATGCTGACATGCGACGACAGCACGCCGCCATCGCCGTGCAGCAGCGCCATCGAGGCATCGCGCACCTGGCGATTGCCGGCTCGCCCCGTCATCTGCAGATGGGTTTCGACCAGATGCGCCATCGCGCCGCCGACGCCGCAATGGCCGTAGCTGAGCAGACCGCCATGCGTATTGAGCGGCATCGCGCCGTCGCGGCTGAAATGGCCCGATCGTACCCGCGCCGCCGCCTCGCCGCGCCCGGCAAGGCCCAAATCTTCCAGCAGCATCGCCAGCGTGATGGTAAAACTGTCGTAGACCGCGGCGTAGCGCACATCCGAAATCGCGACGCCGGCGGCCTGCTTGGCCTTCGCAATCGCAATCTCGGCGCCGAGTTTGCTCAAGGCGGGCGCTGCCGTGACATGCTGATGGGTATGCGCCTGCGCGCAGCCCCTCACCCGCACGCCGACATCGCCGGTGCGTTCGCGGCTGACCACGAAGGCCGCGCCGCCATCCGACACCGGGCAGCAATCCAGCAATTTCAGCGGCATCGCCACCGGCTTCGAGGCCATCACGTCGGCGACCGTGATCGGATCGTGAAACTGCGCGCCGGGATGGGTCAGCGCATGGCGACGCATCAGCACCGCGAATTCGGCGAGGTCGCCCTCGGTCACGCCGTATTCGTGCATGTAGCGCGAGGCGACGAGGCCATAATAGGCCGGAATGGTCGGCCCCAGCGACACCTCGTAATCGGGATGCCCGACCTGCGCCAGCGCAAGAATCGAGGCGTCCCGGCTCTGCCCGGTCAGCCGGTTCTCGCCGGACACGACCAGCACGTGCCTGACCACGCCGGCATCGACCAACTGATGCGCCAGCATCGTCATCGCGAGCCCGGTGGCGCCGCCGACCTGCACGGCGTGGGCGTAAGAGGGCTTGATGCCGAAATGCTCGGCGAACACGGTTGCCAGCATGATGTGCGGTGAAACCGTGGAGTAGCCGCAGAGAATTCCGTCGATCTCGCTGCGCTGCAGCCCCGCATCGGTAATCGCCAGCTGCGCCGCCTTGCTCATGAGGTCGAGCGAGGACGAACCCTCATGCCGGCCGTAAGCGGTCAGTCCGACGCCGGTGATGAAGCTCATGACAGTGCGACTTCGTTTGATGCCGTCATTCCGGGATGGTCCGAAGGACCAGACCTCAGATGCGCAATTGCGCATCGGGGAATCTCGAGATTCCCGGTTCGATGCTTCGCATCGCCCCGGAATGACGGCTGAAAATTCCGATCGACTTCCATCATCTCAATACGATTTGGGCAAGCCCAGCACCTTCTCGGCAATGAAGCTGAGAATGAGCTGCGGGCTGATCGGGGCGATGCGCGGGATCAGGGATTCGCGCAAATAACGCTCGACATGGAATTCCTTGGCATAACCGAAGCCGCCGTGGGTCATGACCGCCTGCTCGCAGGCGTGAAAGCCGGCTTCGGCGGCGAGGTATTTGGCGGCATTGGCCGCCGGGCCGCACGGCAGGCCCTGGTCGTATTGCCAGCCCGCGGACAACACCATCAGCCACGCCGCTTCCAGCTCCATCCAGTTCTTGGCGAGCGGATGCTGGATCCCCTGGTTCATGCCGATCGGGCGGTTGAACACGATCCGGCTCTTGCCGTAGGCCGCAGCGCGCGCCAGCGCCACCTTGCCCAAGCCCACCGCTTCGGCGGCGATCAGGATGCGCTCCGGATTCATGCCGTGCAGGATATATTCGAAGCCGCGACCTTCCTCGCCGAGACGGTCCTCGACTGGAATTTCGAAATTCTCAAAGAACAGTTCGTTGGAGTCGACGGGCTTGCGGCCCATCTTCTCGATCTCGTGCACGGCAACGCGCTTCTTGTCGAAATCGGTGTAGAACAGGCTCAGACCGTGGGTCGGGTTCTTCACCTCGTCCAGCGGCGTGGTGCGGGCCAGCAGCAATATCTTGTTGGCAACCTGCGCGGTGGAGATCCAGACTTTCTGGCCGTTGACGATGTACTTGTCGCCCTGCCGCACCGCGCGCGTCTTCAACTGCGTGGTGTTCAGCCCGGTATTCGGCTCGGTGACGGCGAAGCAGGATTTGTCACGGCCGTCGACGATCGGCGGCAGCATGCGCTGACACTGCTCCTTGGTGCCGAACACGACCACCGGATTGAGCCCGAACACGTTCATATGCACGGCAGAAGCGCCCGACATGCCGGCGCCGGATTCCGAAATCGTCCGCATCATGATCGCGGCGTCGGTGATGCCCAGACCCGAGCCGCCATATTCCTCGGGGATGCAGATGCCGAGCCAGCCGGCATCGGCCAGCGCACGGTGGAAATCGGCAGGATAGCCGCCCTCCTTGTCCTTCTTCAGCCAGTAGGCGTCGTCGAAGCGCGCGCAGATCTTGCCGACGGCATCACGGATCGATTCCTGATTGGCGGACAGAGCGAAATCCATGGTCTCAATCCTTCTTGGCGCCGGGCGACGTTCTGGTGACGCCGTCGCGCACCAATGTAGCGATCTCGTCGGCGGAGAAGCCCGCCTCGCGAAGAATTTCCTCGCCGTGTTCGTTGAGACGCGGCGCCAGCCGCACCGGTTCCGCCGCGGTGTCCGACCAGGTCGCGGACACCTTCATGTTGCGGATCCGGCCTTCGGTCGGATGATCGACGACGGGAAAGAATTCGGTCGCGACCAGATGCGGGTCCTGCAAGATGCTCTCGAGATTGTGCATCGGCATCACGGGCACGTCGGCCTTGACCAATAGCTCCGTCCATGCGGCGGTGGTTCGCGTCTCGAAAATCCGCGCCAGCTCGGCATAAACAGTGTCGATATTGGCGGCGCGTCCGGCGAAGGTCGCGAATTTCGGATCGTTTCGCAGGTCGTCGCGGCCGGTCGCCTCGAAGAACGCATTCCACTGCTTGTCGTTGTAGACGATCACGCAGATATAGCCGTCGGAAGTCTTGTACGGCCGCCGGTCGCGCGACAGATGCCGCGCATAGCCGCCTCTGTCGAGCGGCGGCTCGTAAGTGAGCCCGCCCATGTGATCACCCATGACGAAGCCCGCCATGGTCTCGAACATCGGGATATCGACGCGCTGGCCGCGCCCGGTGCGGTCGCGATGCACCAG
>JBAQER010000337.1:0-2921 GCA_049286845.1 Bradyrhizobium sp. | reverse complement strand
CATCAAGCCGACCGAGACGATCACCGCCGCCACCATCACTTCGATCTGCTTCACCATGCCCACCGCGGTGATGATCGAATCGAGCGAGAACACGAGATCGATGACCAGAATCTGGCCGACGATCGCGCCGAAACTCGCGCCGGCGCCGCCCGAGCGCTCGCCCTCGACGCCTTCCATGAGCTGGTGGATCTCGCCCACGCTCTTCCAGAGGAGGAACATGCCGCCGCCGATGAGGATCAGGTCGCGCCCCGAGATCTCCTCTCCCAGCACGGTCAACAGGGGCGTGGTCAGGCCGATGATCCAGGCGAGCACCAGCAGCAGGCCGATGCGCATGAACATCGCGCCGAACAGTCCCAGGCGCCGCGCGTGCTCGCGCTGCCCCGGCGGCAGGCGGTCGACGAGGATCGAGATGAAGATGATGTTGTCGATGCCGAGCACCAGCTCCAGCGCGGTGAGCGTCGCGAATGCGATCCAGACCTGCGGGTCGGCCAGCATCTCCATGGGCCGATTGTAAGGGCTAGAATCCGCGCTCCGGAAAGAAAGGCGGGCTCGCATGGCCGAGGCGATGTACTGGAAGGAAATCACCGTTCAATGGGGCGAATCCGACCCGTTCGGCCTCGTCTACTACCCGCGCATCGTCGCCTGGTTCAACGACACCGAGCACGAGTTCTTCCGCACCATCGGCTATCCCATCGACCAGATGATCCGCCAGGACCGCACCACCTTCGTCATGGGCGAGATCCACTTCCGCTTCATCGGCCCGGCCGCCTACGGCGACCGCGTCGCCACCAGCGTGACGCTGACCAAGATCGGCGCACGCACGCTGCACTGGGCCTGCAAGGCGCGCAACGCGGTCACGGGCGCGCCGGTCACAGAAGGCAAGGCGACGCGCGTTTACGCGCGCATCAACGAGGACGGCACGCTCAACTCCGCAGTAATCCCGGCGGCGATGCGCAAGGCGATGCTGCAGTCAGGGCAGCTCTCCCACCTGCGGCAGAACATCGAGAAAGAGCCGGAGTACCATCACCCGCCCGCGGCCAAAGTCCGCAAAAGAAAGTAGGCGGACTCCGGCCCAAGCGATGGTTCGGAGTGCCGCCCGAGCCGCGGCCAGCGCAAAGTGGCCATAAGTCCATTTTACTCATGAGTAAAATGGAGTATTATCCATTTCATGCGTACCCCGCGTTACCTGCAGGATGGCGTCGCCGACGCCCTCAAGCGAAAGATGGTGTTTGTCGGCGGTCCGCGCCAGGTTGGCAAGACGACGTTCGCCCTGGGCTTTCTCGGCAAGGCTGCGGACGAAACGCACCCGGCCTACCTTAACTGGGATCACCCCGCGATCCCGCCCCGCCTGCGGCGGGCGGAGCTCCCGGCCGGCGAGCCTTTGCTCCTACTGGATGAGATTCACAAATACAGCCGGTGGCGGAATCTGCTCAAAGGCATCTACGACACGGAAAAATCCAGACGCAGGATCATCGTCACCGGCTCCGCCCGCCTCGATTACTACCGCAAGGGCGGCGATTCCCTGGCGGGCCGCTACCGGTACTTCCGCCTGCACCCGTTTTCCCTGCGCGAACTGAGCCGCAGGCCGGCCCGCTCCGACCTGGAGGCCCTGCTGAAATTTGGCGGCTTTCCGGAGCCGCTGTTCGCGCAGAACGAGGCCGAACACCGGATCTGGCGCAGGGACCGGATCTCGCGGGTTGTCCGCGAAGACCTCAGGGACCTGGAGCACGTCCGCGAGATCAGCCTCATCGAACATCTGACCGATTTGCTGCCGTCGAAAGTCGGTTCGCCGCTCTCGGTCCAGAGCCTGCGCGAGGACCTTCAGGTCGACCACAAAAGCGCCGAGCGCTGGCTGCAGATCCTGGAGAACCTGTACGTCTGCTTCCGGCTCTCGCCCTACGGTCCTCCCAGGGTTCGTGCCGTGAAGAAGGAAAGGAAGCTCTACCTCTGGGACTGGTCCAGCGTCGAGGGCGACGGGCCGCGGTTCGAGAACATGGTCGCCAGCCAGCTGCTCAAATACTGCCATTGGATCGAAGACACCGAAGGCCATGCGATGGAGCTGCGCTATTTGCGCGATACCGACAAGCGCGAAGTCGATTTCGTGGTGCTGAAAAATCGCAAGCCGCTGTTCGCCGTCGAATGCAAATCCGGCGACAGGGCGATCGGCCCCGCGCTGCGCTATTTTGCCGAGCGAACGCCGATTCCCCGCTTCTACCAGACCCATCTCGGCGAGAAGCATTTTTCGACCGGCAAGGTGACGGTGCTGCCTTTTATCCGGCTCTGCGAGGAACTTCGGCTTCCCTAATACGCGCGCAACAGGCGGCGACCTGAAAAATCAGACGGGTTTTGGCAGGCTGGTCGCAAGCATGTCGCGGTGAATTTTCCAGCCGTCGCCGCCACGCTTCCAGATCACAAGATACTTGCCGCGGTCGATGGTCTGCCCGTCTCCCTGCTTGCGCGTGTATTCGCCGATCTCGACTGCCGTATCGCCATGCCCTTCGAGTTCCCGGCTGTCGAATTGAAGCGTATGTCCCTGACCGCTCCTGGAATTAAACGCCGCCTGAATGGCCGCCCGCCCGCAGATTGCCTCCGCATGAGGAACCAGGAGTTGCGCGTCTTCCGTGTAGCAATTCGCCATGCCGGAGATATCGTTGCTTGCGAAAAGCGCCATGAAACACCGGTTGGCGGCGTCGATCTCCTCGCGCAGATTGCTGTTTGCGGTCATCGTGGGCCCCGTCCTTGTGTTCGCGTTATCCTTTGTACAACATTTTTGCTAGGCCATAGCGCTCCCGATCGTATAGGCTTAGACTGAATCCTCGCTTGGGTTGCACGGGGCGCTCCGCCCGCCGATCCCGGTGCTTACACATTGTCGTGGCAACCGAAGAGGATCGGATGAACAGACGCGCGCCGCTCGCGGCGCG
>JBAQER010000336.1:0-11119 GCA_049286845.1 Bradyrhizobium sp. | reverse complement strand
GCCTCGCACACTCGAAAGGAAAGTCGTGGAGAGCCGGGTCATCCAGCGCGAAGACGCGCTTCGCGCTCTTGCCCGGCCTTGATGAAAGACTTCAATGCAGGCCCTCTTACTCCTTCGACTTCCGCTTCTTCGCTGTCTTCCTTTTCTTTTCCGTCTTCCGCTTCTTCGCGGCCTTCTTCGGCACCTTCATGCCTCCCCTGCGCGCTTCGGAGAGACCGATGGCGATTGCCTGCTTGCGGCTTTTCACCTTCCGGCCGGACCGGCCGCTCTTCAAGGTGCCGGCCTTGCGCTTCTTCATCGCGCGCCCGACCTTGGCGGAAGCCTTCTTCGAGTATTTTCGTGCCATTGAGTATTCTCCCGGTTACGGGAAAATAATCGGCGCGAAGGGAGATGGTTCCATCGCCTGACGGCGCGTGGCCGGCGAGCCAGGCAAGCACCCCTATCAGGCCCGCGACGTGATCGCCTCTCGTAGCGGTCTTGAGCGACAAATTCGCATAAGCCGTCAAGACTGCCGCAAAGGCCTGCCTCAAGAATGAGTAAAGCAACTCGGCGGCGCCGAACGCACAGGCGACCAGGATAACCGACGGATAAAGCACCAACGATGCCGACCCCCAACGCATCAATGCGCCGGCGAGCCGGACCAGCGTCCCCACCGTGCCGCGCAACGCCGACGCGTTCTGCGAGCCGGAGGCCTGCGAAAATTTCGTGTAAACGGCGCAGCCTACTCCGCCGCGGCACGAACCTCGGCGCGCTCGGCCCTGACCGCGCAGAACTTGAATTCGGGGATCTTGCCGAACGGATCGAGCGCGGGGTTGGTCAACAGGTTTGCCGCGGCTTCGGCGTAGCAGAACGGCATGAACACCATGTTCTCCGGCACGTCGCGGTCGGAGCGCACCTTGACCTCGACGGCGCCGCGGCGGGTTTGCAGCCGCACCTTGTCGCCCGGCCAGACCTGCAGCTTCCGCATGTCCTTCGGCGACATGAACGCCACCGCCTCCGGCTCGATCTGGTCGAGCACCTGGGAGCGCCGCGTCATCGAGCCGGTGTGCCAGTGTTCGAGCACGCGCCCCGTGGAGAGCACCATCGGATATTCGCCGTCCGGCAATTCGTCCGGCGGCAGCACATTCGCCGGCACGATCTTGCCGCGGCCGCTCGCGGTCGGGAACCCCGTGGTGAAGATGATCTCGTTGCCGGGCTTGTTGGGGTCGTCGGCCGGATAGGTCACGGCGCCCTCGCGCACCAATCGCTCCCAGCTGATGTTGTGCAGCGACGGCATCACCTCTGTCATTTCGGTGAACACCTCGGCCGGGCCGGCGTAGTTCCAGGGCAGCCCCATGCGCCTGGCGATCTCCTGGATGATCCAGAGATCCTGCCGCGCGTCGCCCGGCGGCTTGACCACCTCGCGCGCCAGCTGCACGCGGCGGTCGGTATTGGTGAAGGTGCCGGATTTCTCGGCGAACGCCGAGGCCGGCAGGATCACGTCGGCATGAAACGCCGTTTCGGTGACGAACAGGTCCTGCACCACCAGATGCTCGAGTTTGGCCAGCGCTCCGCGCGCGTGCTGCAGATCAGGGTCGGACATCGCCGGGTTTTCGCCCTCGATATACATGCCGGTGATTTCGCCGGCGTGGATCGCGTTCATGATCTCGACCACGGTCAGCCCGCGCACGGGATCGAGGTCCTGATGCCAGAGCTTTTCGAACGGCTCGCGCAGGTCGGTGCGCTCGACCGGCTGGTAATCCGGCAGGAACATCGGGATCAGGCCGGCGTCGGAAGCGCCCTGCACGTTGTTCTGGCCGCGCAGCGGATGCAGGCCGGTGCCGGGTCGACCGATCTGGCCGGTGATCAGCGCCAGCGCGATCAGGCAGCGCGCGTTGTCGGTGCCGTGGACGTGCTGGCTGATGCCCATGCCCCAGAAGATGAGGGAAGCGCGCGAGCGCGCATACATCCGCGCCACCTCGCGCAGGGTCTCGGCCGGAATGCCGCAGATCGGCTCCATCTTTTCCGGCGTGAATTCCTTGATGCGCTCCTTCAGCTCATCGAAGCCTTCGGTATAGCCGGCGATATATTGTTCGTCGGTCAGGCCTTCGTTGATGATGGTATTGATCATCGCATTCAGCATCGCGACGTCGCTGCCGGGCTTGAACGCGAGATGTTTGGTGGCGTGGCGCGACAGCGACTGCCGGCGCGGATCCATCACGATCAGCCTGGCGCCGCGCTTGGCCGCGTTCTTGATGAAGGTCGCGGCGACCGGGTGGTTCACGGTCGGATTGGCGCCGATCACGATGATGACTTCGGCGTCCATGGCCGCTGAAAACGGCGCCGAGACCGCACCGGAGTTGAGGCCTTCCATCAAGGCTGCGACCGACGAGGCGTGGCACAGCCGCGTGCAGTGATCGACGTTGTTGGAGCCGAAGCCGGTGCGGACCAGCTTCTGGAACAAATACGCTTCCTCATTGGACCCTTTGGCAGAGCCGAATCCGGCCAGCGCCTTGACGCCCTTCCCGTCGCGAATCTTGACGAGGCCCTTGGCGGCGAGATCGAGCGCCTCTTCCCAGGAAGCCTCGCGGAAATGCGTGAAGGGATTGGCCGGATCGACCTGGTCGTTGGCGTCCTTCTTCGCATTCGGCAGCCGCACCAGCGGCTTGGTCAGGCGATGCGGGTGATGGATGTAATCAAATCCAAAACGACCCGTGACGCAGAGCCGGTTGTGATTGGCGGGGCCGTCACGGCCCTCGGCGTAGATGATCTTCTCGTCCTTGACCTCATAGGTGACCTGACAGCCGACGCCGCAGAACGGGCACAGCGAATCCACCTTGCGGTCGGCATAGGTGACGCGGGTCTGGTTCTCGTCGAGCATCACCGCGGGCATCAGCGCGCCGGTCGGACAGGCCTGCACGCATTCGCCGCAGGCGACGCAGGTCGATTCCCCCATCGGATCGTCGAAGTCGAACACGATCTTGGATTCATGACTGCGATAGGCCATGCCGATCACGTCGTTGACCTGGACCTCGCGGCAGGCGCGCACGCACAGGCCGCACTGGATGCAGGCGTCGAGATTGACGCGCATCGCCGGATGGCTGGCGTCTCCTTCCCAGCGCTGGGCCGCCGGGAAACGGCTTTCGGTGACGCCGGTTTTTTCGGCCCAGTGCCAGAATTTCGAATCGGGATCGTGCGAGGTTGCACGCGCCGGCTGGTCGGCGACCAGCAATTCCATCACCATCTTTTGCGCGGCAGTCGCGCGCGGGCTCGCCGATTTCACCTTCATGCCGACGCTCGGCGTGCGCTTGCAGGACGCCGCCAACACCCGCTCGCCCTCGATCTCGACCATGCAGGCGCGGCAATTGCCGTCGGGGCGGTAGTCCGGCTCCGGCGAATAACAGAGATGCGGAATCTCGCGGCCCTGGCGCTTTGCCACCTGCCAGATGGTCTCGCCGTTGACGGCCTCGACCTGCTGGCCGTCGAGTTCGAACTGGATCTTCGTCATTCCGCCGCTTCCTTGAACTCGTCGGGGAAGTATTTAATGACCGTCGTGAGCGGATTCGAGGCCGCCTGGCCAAGGCCGCAGATCGACGCATCGCGCATCGCCTGGCTCAATTCGTCGAGCAATTCGCGGTTCCACACCGGCTTCTGCATCAACAGCGCCGCCTTCTGGGTGCCGACCCGGCAGGGCGTGCACTGGCCGCAGCTCTCGTCCTCGAAGAAGCGCATCAGGTTCAGCGCAGCGCCCTTCACGCTGTCCCGATCGGACAGGATCATCACCGCGGCGGAACCGATGAAGCAGCCGTATTTCTCCAGCGTGCCGAAATCGAGCGGAATGTCGTCCATCGAGGCCGGCAGGATGCCGCCGGATGCGCCGCCCGGCAGGTAGGCGTGGAAGGTGTGGCCGTCGGCCATGCCGCCGCAATATTCGTCGATCAACTCGCGCACCGTGATACCGGCCGGTGCGAGCTTCATGCCGGGATTCTTCACCCGCCCCGATACCGAGAAGCTGCGCAGACCCTGGCGGTCATGGCGGCCGTGGCCCTTCCACCAGTCGGCGCCCTGCTCGACGATGTCGCGCACCCACCACAGCGTCTCGACATTGTTGATCAGCGTCGGCAGGCCGAACAGGCCGACCTGGAACGGATAGGGCGGCTTGTGCCGCGGCAGGCCGCGCTTGCCCTCGATGCTCTCCAAGAGCGAGGATTCCTCGCCGCAGATGTAAGCGCCGGCGCCGCGCCGCATGTGCAGCTTGGGGCCGCCCGGCGGCAGCTTTGCGATCTCCCGCGTCAGAATTTCGCGTGAGGCCGGGTATTCGTCGCGAATGTAGATGTAGACCTCGGAGGCTTCGACGACATGCGCGCCGATCAGCATGCCCTCGATGAAGCGATGCGGATCGGTCTCGAGGTAGTAGCGGTCCTTGAAGGTGCCGGGCTCGCCCTCGTCGCCGTTGATCGCCATCAGCCGCGGCCCGGGCTCGCCCAGCACCGCGCGCCATTTCCGCCCCGTGGGGAAGCCCGCGCCGCCGAGCCCGCGCAAGGACGCGTCGTCAAGCACCTTCAGCAAATCCTCTTTGGCCAGTTCACCCGAGCGCAAACGCTTGAGCAACTGGTAGCCGCCGCCACCGAGGTAAGTATCGTAGTCGACATATTTCGGAAGATGCGCGTGGGTGTCGCCGGCCTTGGCCGCCGCCAGCACTTTTGCAACATCGGCATGATCGACGAAGTTGTGACCGACTTCGGCCGCGGGCGCGGTGTCGCAGCGGCCGACGCAGGGCGCGCGCACCACGCGGATGCCGGGGCCGGCCGATGTCTGCAGCTCATGCAGCAGGTTTTCCGCGCCCAGCATGGCGCAGGTCAGGGAATCGCAGACCCGGATGGTCAGCGGCGCGATATCGGGCTCGCCCTCCTTCACCACGTCGAAATGCGCGTAGAAAGTCGCGGTCTCGAATACCTCCGCAAACGACAGCTTCATCTCGTCGGCCAGCGCCGCCAGGTGCGCTGCGGAAATCTGGCGATATTGGTCCTGAATGAGGTGCAGATGCTCGATCAACAGGTCGCGCCGGCGCGGCAGGTCGCCCAGCAAAAGCGCAATCTCTTCCGCGGCTTGGGGGTCGACCTGACGGCCCTTGGGGGTCGATTTGGCCCGTTTTCGCCCCGCGCCGGGATGTTCGAACGAGCGCACTGTCTGGACGTCATGACTCATTGAAACATCTCATTCCGGTTTCCCCCGGCGGCAATCCTAGTCCGTGGCATACCACATGCCAAGAAAAAAGAGCGCCCTTCCGGGCTGCGCGTCCGATCAGAAGATCTTGACCGCGCTTTCCAAGGTTTTCCACACACCCCACGCCAGCGGAACCCCGACCAGGGCCCAGAACAGCGTGGCCTGGAGGTCGAGCCCGCCCTTGCCGATACCGAACGAGCCGGACTGCGCCGCCGCCGCGCTCTTCGCACTCGCCGCCTGCAGCCTGGCGACCGCCTCGGCGCTCATGTGCCATTTGGCGTCGACCGGCTTGATCAAATAATTGCAGACCAGACCGATGATCAGCATCGCGCACAGGATGTACATGGTGGTGTTGTAGAGGTGATCGCGCGGCACGCCGGCGGCAAGCTGCGCCTCGCGGATATAGTTCACCACGACAGGACCGATGATGCCGGCGGTCGACCACGCCGTCAGCACCCGGCCATGAATCGCGCCGACGAACTGGGTGCCGAACATGTCGGCGAGATAGGCCGGCACCGTGGCAAAGCCGCCGCCATACATCGACAGGATGATGCAGAAGGCGGCGACGAACAGCAGTATCGAGCCCATATCGGCGAAGGTCGGCGCCAGCGCGTAAAGCGCGATGCCGAGCAGGAAGAACGCGTAATAGGTATTCTTGCGGCCGATATAGTCCGACAGCGACGCCCAGAAGAACCGGCCGCCGATGTTGAACAGTGACAACAGGCCGGTGAAGCCGGCCGCGATCACCGCGATGGCTGCCTTCTGCTCCACCGAGAGGGCGTTGAAACTGACGCCGGGCTGGTCGATCAGGGAACCTGCGAAGATCTCCTGCAGCATCGGCGAGGCCATGCCGATCACGCCGATGCCGGCCGACACGTTCATGCACAGCACGATCCAGATCATCCAGAACTGCCTGGTCTTGTGCGCGTCGTCGAGGTGGACGTTGTACTGCGAGATCATCGCATTGTCCTGGTGCGGCGGCGTCCAGCCGTCAGGACGCCAGCCGGCCGGCGGAATGCGATAGCGGAACGCGCCGATCATCATGAAACAGAAATAGATCGCCGCCATGGTGACGAAGGTTTCCCAGGCGCCGACCGAGGCCGGGGTCCTGAAATAATTCATCAGGAGGTCGGCGAGCGGTGCCCCGATCATGGCGCCGCCGCCGAAACCCATGATCGCCATGCCGGTGGCCATGCCGCGGCGATCGGGGAACCACTTCACCAAAGTGGACACCGGGGAGATGTAGCCGATGCCGAGGCCGATGCCGCCGATCACGCCGGAGCCAAGCCACAACAGCCAGAGCTGATGAAGATAGATGCCGAGAGCGCCGATCAAGAGGCCGCCAACCCAGCACAAGGCGGCGGCGAAGCCGGCCTTGCGCGGGCCGGAGCGTTCGAGCCAGCCACCCCAGATCGCCGCGGAGACGCCGAGCAGCACGAAGAACAGCGTGTACATCCAGCCCATGCTGGCGACCCGCCAGTCGCAGGTCGTGGTGAACAGCTCCTGCATCAGCGACATATCCGGGCAGGACTTCGGCGCGTCCACGCCGAGGGCGCGCGACAGCGGCAGCCAGAACACGCTGAAACCATAGGCCATGCCGATGCAGAGATGGATGCAGAGCGCCGCGGGCGGCACCAGCCAGCGGTTGAAGCCGGCGGTCGCAATCGTCCGCTCGCGATCGAGAATGCCGGCGCCGGGCAGCGCGCCCGCCTGCGCGGCCTGGCTAGCACTCATCCGGCTTGCGCCCCGGCGCTATCGGTTTTCTCGATCAGAAACACGATGCGCCGTTCGGCGCGCTCGGTGATCTCGACCTTGTCGCCGGTTTCCCGGATCAGATTGGGGATATCGATCACCGACAGGGGATCGGTGCAGTGAACTTCCAGCAGGTCGCCCGGCTTAAGCGCCTTCAGCGCCTTGCGCGTCTTCAAGGCGGGCAGCGGACATTTCAGGCCGGTGAGGTCGAGTGTTGTCTGTGTCATGGGGCGAACATGGCGAAGCGGGGTCACATCGTCAACGGACAACGCCGGACCAGCCGCGATTCAGATCAGGCTTGCATAACTGAGAAACCCGACGGTCTGCCCCGGCTGAACCTGCGTGATCTCTTCGCCAAGTTCGACCAGCCCGTCGGTGTCGACCAGCGACGACAGCAGTCCCGCGCCCTCGCGCGGAAATTTTGCCGCTTCGAGCGCGCCGTCGTCGCCCTTGCGCAAGCTCACCCGGACATATTCACGGCGGCCGGCCTTCTTCCTGTAGGTGAAGGCGGCGCGCACCGGCATTGCAACCAGCGGCACTTGCGCGGCACCCGCCAGCGCCAGAATGGTCGGACGCACCACATGGACGAAGGTGACGAAACTCGCCACCGGATTTCCCGGCAGTCCGATGAACGGCGTGCCGCCGATAATTCCCATCGCGACCGGGCGGCCCGGCTTGATCGCCATCCGCCACAAGACCAGCGAGCCCGCGCTTTCGACGCTGGCCTTGACGTGATCCTCTTCGCCGGTCGAAACGCCGCCGGTGGTCAGGATCAGATCGTGGGTGCCGGCCACCTTCTTCAGGCCGTCGGCCAGCGAGGCGCGGTCGTCCCTGACGATGCCGAGATCGCCGACATCGCAGCCCAGCCGCGCCAGCATCGCCATCAGCATGAAGCGGTTGGAATCGAACAGCTGCGACGGCGCGCGCGGCGTTCCCGGCGAGACGATTTCGTTGCCGGTCGAGAACACCGCGACGCGGATGCGCCTCGTCACATCGACCTCGGTCAGGCCGAACGCGGCGGCGAGCGCGACATCCTGCGGCCGCAGCCGCCGGCCCGCCTTGAGCGCGGCAAAACCCAAAGCGATGTCTTCGCCGGCGGGGCGCACATTGGCGCCAGGTTTCAGGCCCGCCGGCAGCACGACCCTGCCCGCTTCGTCGATCCGCACGTCTTCCTGCATGAACACGGTGTCGGCGCCATCGGGCATCGGTGCGCCGGTGAAAATCCGCACTGCATGGCCCGGCGGAATCGCGTTCCCGGCGGATGCGCCAGCCTGGATGCGCCCGGTCACGGCAAACGCCTGCTCCTCGGCTTGCGGCAGATCGCGGCCGCGCACCGCATAGCCGTCGACGGCGGAATTGGTGAAGGGCGGCAGCGGCAGCGGCGCCGCAATGTCGCGGGCGAGTATCCGCCCGTCGGCATGCGCGAGCAGAACGGTTTCGATGTCGCGCACCGCCGTCACCCGCGCGGCGATGATGCCGACGGCCTCATCGACCGACATCATCGGCCCGCCGAAGGCAAAGCAATCGTCGGACAGCTGCGCCATCTTGGCCTTCTCAGGTTCTGCCGGCGCTGCGCGCCAGCACATCCTCGACCGGTATCGCGGACCCCTGCATCATAGCGGCAATGGCCGGGATGTCATCGAGATGGACTACCGGCAGCGTGGTTTCGACCGCCGCATCGGCGGCGATGCCGGCGATGCCGGGATCGTCGGGAAACAGCAGCGGCTTGCCGTTGGCGGCGCGATGCACCTCGATCTTGCGATGCGGCTCGGACTTGAAACCCTCGACCACGACCAGATCGACCTGCGACAGTTTGGCCAGCAATTCCGGCAGCCGGGGCTCGGAGACCCCCCGCAATTCGTGCATCAGGGCCCAGCGCTTGCCGGAGGACACCAGCACTTCTGTCGCGCCCGACTGCCGATGCACCCAGGAATCCTTGCCCGGAGTATCCACATCGAAACTGTGGTGGGCGTGCTTGATGACGGAAACAAGCAGGCCCTGGCCGAGCAGATGGGGGATGACGCGGCTCAACAGCGTCGTCTTGCCGGCGCCGCTCCACCCGGCGAGCCCAATCACCTTCATCTTACTCTCCGAGCCGCCGGCGGAACCGGGCTATGCTTTGCCTTGACGTGCTTTATATCGGCTAACAGCGAATGTCATGCTAGCCTGCGAGCCATGATGAAGATCGACAAGGCCCCCATCCCCCTGATCGTCCCCGACCCGCACGATCCGCGGCTGACCGAGCGCGTCGCCGGGACCGACCAGACCGGGGCCGCGGTCGAGATCAACGTTCCCGTCGAGCGGGCGCTGACGCTGTACCTGAACGCGCAGGAGATCGTCACCATGATGACGATCGGCGATTATCCGGAATATCTCGCGCTCGGCTATCTGCTCAATCAGAACATGCTGAAATACGACGACGTCGTCACCGAGGTCGAATATGACGACGACCTGCAGGTGGTGGTGGTGCGCACCGAGCATCACACCAATTTCGAGCAAAAATTGAAGAAGCGCACGCAGACCTCGGGCTGCGCGCAAGGCACGGCGTTCGGCGATCTGATGGAGGCGGTGGAAAGCGTCGCGCTGCCGCAAGCCGAACTGCGCACCTCCTGGCTCTACCAGATGACGCACGCGATCAACACCATGCCGTCGCTCTATCTGGAAGCGGGCGCGATCCATGGCTGCGTGCTCTGCAAGGAAGGCACGCCGGTCTGCTACACCGAGGACGTCGGCCGCCACAACGCCGTCGACAAGATCGCGGGCTGGATGTTCCGCCACGGCGTCGATCCCGCCGACAAGATCCTCTACACCACGGGCCGGCTGACCTCCGAAATGGTGATCAAGACGGTGCGGATGGGCATTCCGATCCTGGTGTCGCGTTCGGGCTTCACCGCCTGGGGCGTCGACCTGGCGCGGCAGGTCGGATTGACGCTGGTCGGCCGCGCGCGCGGCAAACGCTTCATCGCGCTGTCGGGTCAGGAGCGCATCGTCTACGACCAGAACCTCGCTTTCGTCGAAGAGGAATCCGCCCGCCACAAGCGCAAGGGCGGCGAACGTGACGAGTAAGGCCCCGGCGACGTCAACAGACGCGCCGGCGACGCCGGGCGTGCTGCTCGCCGGCGGGCTGGCGCGGCGGATGGGCGGCGGCGACAAGCCGATGCGCGAGATCGGCGGCCGCACCATTCTGGCGCGCGTGATCGCGCGATTGAAGCCGCAATGCGACGGCTTGATCCTCAACGCCAATGGCGATCCGGCAAGGTTCGCCAGCTTCGGGCTCCCTGTCGTGCCCGACGGCATCGCGGATTTTCCGGGACCGCTCGCCGGCATCTTGGCGGCGCTCGACTGGGCCGCGGCCAACCGGCCCGGGGTCACCTGGGTGTTGAGCGCCGCCGCTGATTGTCCGTTCCTGCCGCGCGACCTGGTCGCGCGCCTGCATGCGGCGCGGATCGCGGAGAATGCGCAGCTCGCGGTCGCGGCCTCCGGCGGCCAGTCGCATCCGGTGATCGGATTGTGGAGCGTCGAGTTGCGCGAACAACTTCGCCACGCGCTGGTCGTGGAAGACATCCGCAAGATCGACCGCTGGACCGCGCGCTACCGGCTCGCCACCGTGGAGTGGCCCATTGCGCCGCTCGATCCCTTCTTCAACGCCAATACCATGGACGACATCGCCGAAGCCGAGCGGCTGGCGGCGCTGGACGGAGGCTGATTCACCGCTGGCAGGGAATGAGATCATGACCATCAAGCCGGATTTGAACGGCCGCATCGCGCTGGTGACGGGCGGATCGCGCGGCATCGGCGCGGCGATTGCCATAGCGCTTGCCGAAGCCGGCGCCGCGGTCGCGGTGAACTACCGGGAGCGCGCGGCGGACGCCGACGCAGTGGTAGCCGGCATCAAGAGCAAGGGCGGCCGAGCGATCGCGGTCGCCGCCGACGTATCGCGGGCATCAGCCGTCGCCGAGATGGTCGATCACATCGCGTTCGCGCTGGGCCCGATCGACATCCTCGTCAACAATGCCGGCATGGCGATCGTGCGCGGCATCGATGACCTGACCGAGGCCGACTTCGATGCGACCATCGCGGTCAACCTGAAGTCGGCGTTCCTCTGCACCCAGACCGTGCTGCCGGCGATGCGCGCGAAGAAGTGGGGCCGCATCGTCAATAT
>JBAQER010000335.1:0-10733 GCA_049286845.1 Bradyrhizobium sp. | reverse complement strand
GCTTACACCCAGCCCGAAATCCTTTCCGCCGATCTGTCGTCGCTGGTGCTCGACCTCGCGCAATGGGGCGTCAGCGACCCCGCGACGCTGGCGTTTCTCGACCCACCGCCGGCGCCGGCGCTGAAGGAAGCGAAGGGCCTGCTGCATGAACTCGGCGCGCTCGACGCCGACGGCCGGATCACGGCGGAAGGCAAAAGCCTGCGCGCGCTGGCGCTGCCGCCGCGGCTGGCGCGCATGATCGTGGATTCGCATCGACTGGGCGCGGGTGAGGAAGCCGCCGACATCGCCGCCATTCTGACCGAGCGCGGGCTCGGCGGCGACAGCGCCGACCTCGATTTCAGGCTCGATCAGTTCCGCCGCGACCGCTCGCAACGCGCTGCAAGCGCGCGCAGCCTCGCCCGGCGCTGGGCGTCGCAGGTGGCGGCCACGGAGGGGCGGCCCAGCGAGGATACCTCGCCTTCAACCGGCGTGATGCTCGCCTTTGCCTTTCCCGACCGGGTCGCGAGGAACCGCGGCAATGGCTCCTTCGTGCTGGCCAACGGCCGTGGTGCCGCGGTGGACCAGGCCTCCGCGCTGGCGCGTGCGCCCTATATCGCGGTCGCCGAACTCACCGGCACCGCGGCGCAGGGCCGCATCCTCCTGGCTGCGCCGATCACGCAGGCCGAGATCGAGCTGCGCTTTGCCGACCAGATCGAGAGCGCGGACGAGATTTCCTTCGATCGCGGCGCGATGGCATTGCGGGCGCGGCGCAGGAAGACGCTGCATGCGATCACGCTGTCGGAAGCTCCATTGGCGCTGCAGCCGTCAGCCGATACCGCACGGGTGCTGGCCGACGGGTTGGTGGCCGCCGGGCTCGACAAGCTGCCATGGTCGAAAGCGCTGAAACAATGGCGCGACCGCGTGATGTTTCTGCGCAAGGCCGAAGGCGACACGTCACAGCATTCCTGGCCTGATTTGTCCGACGATGCGCTGGTTGCGCAGCGCGAGGCATGGCTGGCGCCTGTCCTCTACGACAAGGCGGCGCTGAAGGATCTTTCGGCCGGCGAGCTGTCCGATGCGTTGATGAGCCTGTTGCCATGGGAATTGCGGGCAAGGCTGGAGCGCGAGGCGCCGACGCATTTCGAAGCGCCGACCGGCACCCAGCTTGCGATCGACTACGAGGCCGAGCAGGGGCCGACGATAGCCGTGAGACTGCAGGAATTGTTCGGGCTCAACACCCATCCGTCGATCGCGAAAGGCGCGGTGCCGCTGGTGCTGGAATTGCTGTCGCCGGCGCACCGGCCGGTGCAGGTGACGCGCGACCTGCCGGGGTTCTGGCGCGGCAGTTATGCCGCGGTGCGTTCCGACCTGCGCGGGCGCTATCCGCGGCATCCCTGGCCCGAAGATCCCGCCAGCGCCGCGCCGACGCGGCGGGTCAAGCCGCGGGGAACGTGACTCAGGTTGTCGTTGCCGGGCTTGACCCGGCAATCCATCTTTTCATGAAGCGTTTTTTGCGAAGGAGATGGATGCCCGGATCAAGTCCGGGCATGACAGCCTTGCCCCCCGTTAACACTTCACTCATCCTTTTCGCCAAAATGGCAGCCTCCGCCGTCGCCGTCGGTCGCAGGTGAGCGGCGGATGTGGTGCAATCGCAGGTCTTCTCAGCGAGTGTGGCGTGATGCGTAACATTATGATTATTGCCGCGTTCATGGTCGGCCTCGGCACCATCATGGCGCAGATGGCCGACAAGATGACGGCCTCTCCCGCGCTCGCCAGCAATGCATCCCGGAAAGCCGCCGCGGTCGAAATGCCGGCGCAGACGGGTGGCCGCAGCCTCAGCATTCCGCGCGACGCCCGCGGCCATTTCCAGACCGAGGGCCGGATCGACGGCCAGCGCATCGGCTTCATGGTCGATACCGGCGCGTCTGTCGTGGCGCTGAACGAAAAGTCGGCGGCGCGGTTCGGTTTCCGCCCGCAGCGCAGCGATTACAACGCCACCGTTTCCACCGCCAACGGCACCATCAAGGCGGCGCGCACGCGGCTGGCCATGGTCGAACTCGGCGGCCTCGTGGTGCGCGACGTCGACGCCATGGTGCTGCCCGACGAGGCGCTGTCGGAGAACCTGCTCGGCTTGTCGTTCCTGTCGAAGCTGAAGCGGTTTGAGTACGCGAACGGCAGGCTGGTACTTGAGCAATAGGCAGACTTCGCTGCCAATCCGCCGCAATTAATCGCCACAAGCCCCTATCCCGCCTTTCGCCGCGCCCGCGCATTCGCTATGGCTGCGGTGCGTTCCTTTGGCGTTTCACGACGAGGCCTGAATGTTTCCGAAGCCGAAATCCGTGCTGGTTCCGAATACCTATGCCTATGAATCCGAGCCGATGGTGAAGGCGACCGGCTTTCGCGAATATGACGCGCGCTGGCTGTTCGGCAAGGAAATCAACCTGATGGGCATCCAGGCGCTGGGCATGGGGCTGGGGGCGCTGATCGCGGAGCTCGGCGTCAAGCAGGAGGTCGTCACCGGGCACGATTTCCGCGGCTATTCGGCCTCGATCAAATACGCGCTGATTTCGGGGCTGCAGGCCGCGGGCTGCAGGGTTCACGACATCGGATTGTGCATGACGCCGATGGCGTATTTCGCGCAGTTCGAACTCGACGTGCCCTGCGTCGCGATGGTGACGGCGTCGCATAACGACAATGGCTGGACCGGGGTCAAGATGGGCGCCAACCGGCCGCTGACCTTCGGGCCGGACGAGATGACCCGGCTGAAGGAGATCGTGCTCAACGCCGACTTCAGGAACAAGGCCGGCGGCTCCTATCAGTTTCACGAGAATTTTCCGGCGCGCTACATCGCCGATCTGACCAGGCACCCGAAGCTGAAACGCAAGCTGAAGGTCGTGGTCGCCTGCGGCAACGGCACCGCGGGCGCGTTCGCGCCGCAGGTGATGCAGGCGATCGGCTGCGAGGTGGTGCCGCTCGACACCGAGCTCGATTACACCTTTCCGAAATACAACCCCAACCCCGAAGACATGGAAATGCTGCACGCCATCCGCGACGCGGTGCTTGAGCACAAGGCCGATGTCGGCCTCGGCTTCGACGGCGACGGCGACCGCTGCGGCGTGGTCGACAATACCGGCGAGGAGATCTTCGCCGACAAGGTCGGCGTGATGCTGGCCCGCGACATGTCGGCGATCCACAAGAATGCGCAGTTCGTGGTCGACGTGAAATCTACCGGGCTGTTCGTGACCGACCCGGTGCTGCAGGCGCAAGGCGCCAACACCACCTACTGGAAGACCGGCCATTCCTACATGAAGCGCCGCACCAACGAACTCGGCGCGCTGGCGGGCTTCGAGAAATCCGGCCACTTCTTCTTCAACAAGCCGTTCGGCCGCGGCTATGACGACGGCCTGCTCTCGGCGATCGCGGTCTGCGAGATGCTCGATCGCGCGCCCGGCAAGTCGATGGCGGATCTGAAGGAGGCGCTGCCCAAAACCTGGTCGTCGCCGACCATGTCGCCGCATTGCGCCGACGAAACCAAATACGGCGTGGTCGACGCCGTGGTGAAGCATTTCGAGGCGATGCAGAAGCAGGGCGCGAAGGTGGCGGGACAGAAGATCCGCGATCTCGTCACCGTCAACGGCGTGCGCGTCACGGTCGAGGATGGCAGCTGGGGCCTGGTGCGGGCGTCATCCAACAAGCCGGAACTGGTGGTGGTGGTCGAGAGCCCGGTTTCCGAACAGCGCATGCACGATCTGTTCGAGGCGATGAATGTGGTGCTGCGCACCCATCCCGAGGTAGGCGAATACAATCAGACGATTTGAGCGGCGCGCTCGAACTCGTCATTGCCGGGCTTGACCCGGCAATCCATCTGTTATGAGACGCCTATTGAAGAATGATGGATGCGCGGGTCAAGCCCGCGTATGGCGGCAGTATGGGATCGATCGGCCTAGCTACGCCGCCGCCGGCACCGGGTATGCGGTGACCGACTTGATCTTTTCCATCGCAAAGCGCGACGTCACGTTCTTCAGCGGCACCGCGCCGATCAGCTTCTTGTAGAATACGTCGTAGCTCTGCATGTCCGCGACCACGACGCGCAGCATGTAGTCGACGTCGCCGGCCATCCGGTAGAACTCCATCACCTCCGGCATCGCGCTGACGGCGCTGGCAAAGGTCTTGAGCCAGGCCTCGGAATGATCGGCGCTCTCGACCGAGACGAACACGGTAATGCCGAGCCCGATCTTGTTCTGGTCGACCAGTGCAACCCGGCGCAGGATCACCCCGTCGGCCTCGAGCCGCTGGATCCGTTTCCAGCACGGCGTCGAGGACAGGCCGACGCGATCGCCGATCTCGGCGACCGAGAGCGAGGCGTCCTCCTGCAGCACGGTCAGAATCTTGCGGTCGATGGCGTCGAGGCGGCGGTTGGGCTCGATAACCTGGGTGGCGAGATCGGTCATGGGAAGAATTTTTTTCCATATTTGAGGTTTGTGTACCTCATATATAGAAAAATCTTCTAAGACAAGCCCGTCATTGGCCGTCCTGAGCCGGATTGGCGGCCTGGCTCTGGCCCAAAAGCTGTTCCACTTCAGCGCGTTGCGGGGCGGCAAAGGCGCCGCCGAAGCGGGTGCACTTCAGGGCCGCCGCGGCCGAAGCAAAGCGGAGCGCCTGCCGCAATTCCTGTCGTTCGGTAATCGCGAGCGCGAACGCGCCATGGAATACGTCACCGGCGCCGAGCGTATCCACGGTGTGCACCGGGAAGGCCGGCGTCTCCTGCAGGTGGCCCTGCTCGTCGAGCCAGATCGTGCCTTTCGGCCCGCGCGTCCCCGCCAGGAACGACGACGTCAGCTTCGCGATCTTCCTCAGCGCCTGGCCGTCATCGGTGACATCGGCGGTCTCCTGCAGCGGCTCGCTCGAGAATACCAAGTGGGAAGATGCGGTGAGCAGGCCTTCCCGCAGCGACATCGCGCGATCGACGTCCACAATCACGGGGATGCCGCGCCGGCGCGCCTCGGCGCACAGATCGGTGCAGAATTCCGCGCAGCGGTTCTCGGTGAGGATGGCGGCGCAATCCTCCAGCAGCGTCTCGGTGCCGGGCAGGCGGACCTTCCACAACTCCGGATCGCGGAAGGTGACGATGGTGCGCTCGCCGCTCGGATCGACCATGACGGACGAGATCGGCGTCACCAGTCCCGGCATGTGCACGATGTGCTGGGTCTCGATGCCCTCATGGGCGAGTTTTTCGAAGATGAAGCGGCTCGATGCCTCGCGGGCGTCGCCCATCGGGCCGCAGATCGTGGCGCGGCCGCCGAGGCGGACGATTCCGATCGCGGCGTTGAGTGCGTTGCCGCCGCAGATTTCGTCGAAATGGCTGGCGTTTTCCTTGGAACCGCGCGCGGGAACGCCGCTGACGCGGAATGTCAGGTCGCGCACCGGCATGCCGATACAGAGGATGCGCGGCGGAATCTTCGGCGCGGCGGCCTGAAAGTTCATGCGGGGATCCGTCATGCCGGTTCCGCGTTGTTCCGGAACCCTGGTCCGGAGTTAATCGATCGAGCCATGCGGCGTTCCCCGCTATGCGCGCGCGTCCGGGCCCTCATGCAGCCAGCGTCCGAGCAAATGGTGGGCAATGGCAAACGGATGCGGTCCGGCGAGGCCGTCGGGATGCTGCCGCTTGATCATCAGGGTGGCCTCGGCGCGGTCGAACCAGCGGGCATCCTCCAGTTCCGCGCGGTCGACGGTGATGTCCTCGCTGGTGGCGCGCGCGGTGCATCCAATCATCAGGGATGACGGATAGGGCCAGGGCTGCGTCATGTAGTAGTTCACGTCGGTGCAGTGGATCCCGGATTCCTCGAAGATTTCGCGGCGGACCGCGTCCTCGATGGTCTCGGCGGCCTCGACGAAACCCGCGAGACACGACCACATGCCCGGCGGAAACTGCTTCTGTCGGCCCATCAGGCATTTGTCGCCTGATGTCACCAGCATGATCACGACGGGATCGGTGCGCGGAAAATGCTCGGCCTTGCAGTTCGGGCAGTCGCGCTTCCAGCCGCCTTCCTTCATGGCGGTGCGGGTTCCGCAATTGGCGCAATAGCCGTGGCGCTGATGCCAGCTCACCATCGATTTCGCCATCGCGATAGCCGAGAGCTGCTCGGGCGGGATCACGCCCTGCATCGCCATGCCGCGCAACTCGGTGACGGCGACGTCGTCGCGGGTCAGGAGCTTCTCGACCGATGCGGCCGAGATGCCCATGCCGAACACCGCCGCGCCGTCGCGCAGGCCCAGGAAGATCGTGCCCGGATTGGCGCCGAATTTCAGCGCCTCGTCGATGGTCAAGAGCGCGCGAGCGCCGCCGGCGTCCTGCTTCACGACCAGCGAATCGCGATGCACCACATAGGCGCGGGCGTCGCGATGCCCTTCCAGCGCGAACAGTTTCTCGTCGCTGGAGCGCAGATGCGCGGCGCGATCCAGAATATTGGTGACGAAGGCGGGCCGCCCCAGTGGAAACTTGTCGAATGCTGTCATGGGTTCAACCAAGCCAAATCTTGCGGCGCAGTGCGCTGATGAAATTCTGGACTTCTTCGGCGTCGTGCGCCAGCGGCGGCATCACCCCCCAGACCGGACGCGGCCAGGCGGCGTCGCTGGAGCGCCGCGCGATGATATGGACGTGCAGCTGCGGCACCAGATTGCCCAGCGCTGCGATATTCAGCTTGTCGCACTTGGTGACTTCCTTCAGGGCCCGGGCGACGCGATTGATCTCGGTCATCAACTGCGCCTGCTCGATCTCGCTGAGGTCGATGATCTCGACGGTGTCGGCCCGGCGCGGCACCAGCAGCAGCCAGGGGTAATGGGCGTCCTTGATCACGAGCACCCGGCACAGCGGCAGGTCGCCGATGTCGATGGTGTCCTTTTTGAGCTGTGAATGCAGCGACCAGGCGGGGGCGTCAGAAGGCATGTGGGTTCCAGGTGCGTCCATCGTTGCCCGATGGCTTCGGTCTGAAGTGGCCTGAAATGGACACTGCTGGGAGTGTCATATCAAGGCGTCATCATCCGCGAAAGCGGATGATCCAGTACCCCCTGACCTGTCGGTCTTCCGAGGGGCCGGAGCTTACTGGATATCCCGCTTTCGCGGGGTATGACAGCCAATGCCCCGCTTGCTTTCCGGGGCTTTTGGCCCCAAATAAGGACCGGGAGATTGGCGGTGGACGAGCCACTCGCCAACCGGGTCAGGTCCGGAAGGAAGCAGCCCTAACGAGGTCCGGATCGGGTCGCTCGTCAGTCTCCTACCTGTTTTTTCGAGCGAATCGCGCAAGAAGCGGCTATCCCGTCCTGCGCTGGATTCCCTTCCCGTTCCGCAAGCCGGCTTCGAGAGACAATCAATTGCGGATCGATCGATGACCGACGCTGGCATCCCCGTAACGCCCCCCAACGATGCCGAAAGCGCCCATCAGGGCGGCTTCGATCTCGGCGGCCCGCCGGAGGCCGGCAAGCATTACCGCGTGCTGGCGCGGAAATACCGCCCGTCCAGTTTCGACGACCTGATCGGCCAGGATGCCGTGGTCCGTACCGTTTCCAACGCATTCGAAACCGGACGGATCCCGCAGGCCTGGATCCTGACCGGCGTGCGCGGCGTCGGCAAAACCACCACGGCGCGGATTCTCGCTCGCGCGCTGAATTACGAGCTGCCGGACGGTTCGGTGAAGGGGCCGACCATCCACATGCCGGTGCCGGGCGTGCATTGCCAGGCGATCATGGAAAGCCGGCACATGGACGTGCTGGAAATGGACGCCGCGTCCCATACCGGCGTCGACGACGTTCGCCAGATCAACGACAGCGTGCGCTATGCGCCGGCCAGCGCCCGCTACAAGGTCTACATCATCGACGAAGTCCACATGCTCTCGACCGCGGCATTCAACGCCTTCCTGAAGACGCTGGAAGAGCCGCCCGAGCACGCCAAATTCGTGTTCGCCACCACCGAAATCCGTAAAGTGCCGGTCACGGTGCTGTCGCGCTGCCAGCGGTTCGACATGCGCCGGGTCGATGCCGACGTGCTGATGGGGCATCTTGCCAATATCGCGGCGAAGGAGAACGTCGAGGTCGAGCCGGAGGCGCTCGGCATCCTCGCGCGCGCGGCTGAAGGCTCGGTGCGCGATTCGCTGTCGCTGTTCGACCAGGCGATCGCGCATGCGGCGGGCCCGGTGCGCGCCGATGCGGTGCGGCAGATGCTCGGCCTCGCCGACCGCACCCGGGTGATCGATCTGTTCGAACAGTTGGCGCGCGGCGACATCGCCAGCGCTTTCAAGGAATTCCGCGAGCAGTACGACACCGGCGCCGATCCGATCGTGGTGCTGTCCGATCTCGCCGAATTCGTCAACTTCGTCACCCGCGTCAAGATCGTGCCGGCGACCGCCGACAACGTCGCCTTCGGCGAGACCGAGCGCGTGCGCGCCCGCGATTTCGCGTCCAAGCTGTCGATGCGGGTGCTATCGCGGATGTGGCAGATGCTGCTCAAGGGCATCACCGAGGTGCAGGCCGCGACCCGGCCGGCGGCGGCCGCGGAAATGGTGCTGGTGCGCATCGCCTATGTCGCGGATTTGCCGACGCCGGACGAGGCGATCCGGATGATCGAACAGAACGGCGGCGCCTCGCCGGTTGCCGCGGCAAGTGCGGCGCCGGCGCGGACGGCGCCCGCGCCGGCGATGTCTTCGATGCAGCCTTCGGCGCCGCGTGCATCTTCCGCGCCGCGCGCCAGTGCCGAGCCTTCGGCGCGCCCGCAGATGATGGCGCCGTCACCGGAGGCGCAGTCGGCGCCCGCGTTGAAGATTGCGAGCTTTCCGGAACTGGTGGCGCTGGCCGGCGAGAAGCGCGATCTGTTGACAAAAGCCGCGCTGGAAGCCGATGTCCGCCTGGTCCGTATCGAGGACGGCCGGCTCGAGCTGGCGCTGGAGCGTAGCGCGGCGCGGACCCTGATCAACGATCTCTCGCGCAAGCTGGAACAATGGACCGGGCGGCGCTGGACCGTGATCGTGTCCAACGAGGCTGGACAGCCGACGCTGCGTTCGCAGAACGAGTTGCAGAAAAGCCAGCGCGAGCGTGCCGCGGAAGCCGATCCCAGGGTACAGGAGGTGCTGGCGCGATTTCCCGGCGCCAAGGTGGTCGAGGTGCGCAAGCTTGCCCCCGAGCCGCCGGAATCCGATGCTAGCGGAGACGATCCCGCCGAGCGTCCCGACAACGACGATTTCTAGAGCGTTTTCGAGCGAAGCGGATACCGGTTCGCATAAAGAAAACGCGTCAAACAAACGAATAGGGCTTCGATTCTGATACAATGGGAATCGGGGTGCTGGAATCTCAAAGGGAAGCATTCATGGCTGATTTCCTCGGCATGATGAAACAGGCAGCCCAGCTGCAATCGAAGATGCAGGCGATGCAGGAAGAGCTCGGCAATGTCGAGGTCGAAGGCGTTGCCGGCGGCGGGCTGGTAACCGTGCGCATGACCGCGAAGATGCAGGTGAAGGCGGTCAAGATCGATCCCTCGCTGATGAAGGCGGACGAGCGCGAAATCCTCGAAGACCTGCTGGTGACCGCGCATAACGATGCGCAGCGCAAGGCGGAAGCCGCGATGCAGGAGAAGATGCAGGCGCTGACCGGCGGGCTCGGGCTGCCGCCCGGATTGGGTCTCGGCTAGCCGGCATGTCTTCCGCGGTTGCCGGTCCCGAAATCGAACGCCTGATCCAGCTGCTGGCGCGGCTGCCGGGGCTCGGCCCGCGTTCGGCGCGGCGTGCGGCGCTGCACCTGATCAAGAAGCGCGAGGCGCTGATGACGCCGCTTGCGGGCGCGCTGCAGGTGGCGATCGACAAGATCCAGGTCTGCAAGACCTGCGGCAATATCGATACGCAAAATCCCTGCACGGTATGCACCGATCCGCGGCGCGATCCCTCGATCATCGTCGTGGTCGCCGATGTCGCCGATCTCTGGGCGCTGGAGCGCGCGCATGCAACCAATGGTTTCTATCACGTGCTCGGCGCGACGCTGTCGCCGCTCGACGGTGTCGGCCCGCAGGATCTCACCATCGACGCGCTGGTGGCGCGCGCCCACGACCCGCGGGTGACGGAAATCATTCTGGCGTTGAATGCGACGGTGGACGGCCAGACCACCGCGCATTACATCACCGACCTCCTGCAGGAGGCGAACGTCAAGGTGACGAGGCTGGCCCACGGCGTGCCGGTCGGCGGCGAACTCGATTATCTCGACGAAGGCACGCTGTCCGCAGCCATGCGGCAGCGCACGTTGTTCTAGCAATCAAGAGACGGAACTGATCGACATGACGAAACGACGATTCGCCGGACGCCTGGCTTTTGCGGCAATGATGGTGGCTCTCGCCGCTCCATCCGGCTGGGCACAGCAGGCGCAACCGGTGCCGAAGCCGGGCAAGCCGATCAAGGCCGGCGACGTGCTGTCGGGAGAGCTCAACGCCATGAAGGTCCGCGGGGCCAAGAAGGGCAAGCGCGTCGCCACCTACCAGCTCACCAGCGAACCGCGCCGGCTGCCGCCGCCGAACGGGCTTTGCAACCTCGAGACCGGCCCGGAGACCTTTCAGCTCGTCACCTCCAGCGACGCCCAGGCCGCGCAGCTGAAGGGCTTCATCGGCAAGGAAATCTCGATCAAGGTCGACGAAGTCGCCTGCGCGCAGGACGCCGGCCAGATGAGCGAAGCGGTGGTGACGAAATGGAGCGTGGTGACGAAGCATTGAGGCGCTATGGCAG
>JBAQER010000334.1:0-3354 GCA_049286845.1 Bradyrhizobium sp. | reverse complement strand
CTCCAGCTCGGTGACGCGCTGCGAAATTCCGAACACGCCGCCCCAGCCGACCGCGATGGTCACATACTGCTTGCCGTCGATCATGTAGGTCCCGGCCGCCGCCACCACGCCGGTGCCGGTCGGGCTTTCCCAGAGCTTTTCGCCCGTGGTGGCGTTGTAGGCGATGAAGCGGCCGTCGGCGGTGCCCTGAAACACCAGATTGCCCGCAGTGGTGAGGGTGCCGCCGTTCCACGGCGCCACATACTCAGCGCGCCATGCTTCCTTCTGCTTCACCGGATCCCAGGCCAGCAGCCGACCGAACGCCGGCGCCGTTGGCGGCGTGGCGTTGAGCATGAAGCCGACGTTCCAGCCGGTGGCGCCGCCGAACTTGCCAGGCGTGGCCGCGTTCTGCTTGAAGGCTTTTTCCGGCGTCAGGTTCAGCGGCACGTTCTGCGCCGGCAGGTAGACGAGGCCGGTCTGCGGATTGAACGACATCGGGTGCCAGTTGTGCGCGCCGAACGGGCCGGGGATGCTGTCATAGGCCGCTTCCCCGCGCGCCGCCGGCACCTCGATCGGCCGCCCATTGGCGTCGTAGCCGGTCGCCCAGTTCACATCGACGAAGTTCTTGGCCGAGATGAACTTGCCGTTGGTGCGGTCGACGACGAAGAAGAAGCCGTTCTTCGGCGCATGCAGGATGACCTTGCGCGGCGCACCGTCGATCGTGAGGTCGGCGAGGATCATCGGTTGGGTCGAGGTATAGTCCCAGTGGTCGCCCGGCGTTTCCTGGTAATGCCAGATGTACTTTCCGGTGTCGGCGTTCAGCGCCACCAGCGACGCCAGATAGAGGTTGTCGCCGCCGGCGGGGCTGCGGATGTCGCGGTTCCAGGGCGAGCCGTTGCCGGTGCCGATATAGACCATGTTCAATTCGGGATCGAAGGTGATGGTATCCCAGGCGGTGCCGCCGCCGCCATTGATCCAGTATTTGCCGGCCGGATCCCAGGTCTTGGCCGCGGCCGCCATCGATTCATCCTCGAACGGCTTGCTCGGATCGCCCGGCACCGTGAACCAGCGCCACGCCTGGTTGCCGGTGTCGGCGTCATAGGCGGTGACGTAACCGCGTGCGCCATATTCCGCGCCGCCATTGCCGATCACCACCTTGCCGTTGAACACGCGCGGCGCGCCGGTGATGGTGTAGGAGTGCTCCTTGTCGATCAGGGTGTCCTTTTCCCAGACCTTCTTGCCGGTGACCGCGTCGAGCGCGATCAGCCGTCCGTCATAGGCGGCGACGAAAACCTTGCCCTTCCAGAGCGCAACGCCTCGATTGACCACGTCGCAGCAGCCCTTGTAGCCCTTCTCGCGATCGATCTTCGGATCGAAGGTCCAGATTCGCTTGCCGGTGCGCGCATCGATGGCGTGCACCACGCTCCAGGAGGCGGTCTGGTACATGATGCCATCGACCACGACCGGGGTTGCTTCGACTCCGCGGGAGGATTCGAGCGGATAGCTCCACACCAGGCCGAGCTTCTTGACGTTGTCGGCGTTGATCTGGTTGAGCTTGCTGAAGCGCGTCTCGGCGTAATCGAGACCGATGGTCGGCCAGTCGTTCGACGTCGCGGTATTGGCCTTGATCGAGTCGCCATCGACCGCCGATGTCACGGCCTTGATATGATCGGGCGAGCCCTTGGCGGCGTTCTGGGCGATGGCTGGACTGAACGAAATCGCCAGACCGAAGCCGATTGCCGTGGCGGCGCAGGCGAGGCGGGCCGTCCGGTGGCGGTCAATGGCGATGTTGCGAAAAAAACGGCAAGCAAAATCAACGCGCGGCGAACGTGTCATCTTTTTTCCCTCCCTGGCGATCTCTAGCGGATCTGCGGCGATGGTATGCCGGTGCAAAGCAGGGCGTCAATCAAAGGTAGCGGCGAAGCGCAAAAGAGAAAATTCTTGTCGCCACAATTTCCGCCAAGCGACATGCCACCCGCATTTCGGATGCACTGCAATATCGAACAACGATTCAAATTGCGGCTATGCGACGATCGAACGAATTGATCCGGAGCGTTGGATCGATGGCGATGGGTCGGGGGCTTAAGGAGCGCTCATCGCCACCCCGGCCTCGACAGGCTGGAGCGCGGCCGTTTCGCAGCGCCAGCCGCCGCCATCGGTTCGTTGAAAGGCGAACGATTTCTGGATGCTCACGCGGCGGCCGGACGTCAGGCTTGCCCGGCTTGGCGGCGCCGGTTTGGCTTCCCCGGATTTCGAGTCCCAGCACGATCCGGTGCATCCCGATGCAATCGGGCTGCACACGGCAAAGGGAGTGAGCACGCTCATTTCGATTTCGGCGGTCACGATGGCGCTCGCCGCCGCTATTTCGCTGTCCAGCTCGATCACGCGCTTCACCGACAGAAAACCTTCGCAGGTATTGGCCGCATGGATTTGCGCGACGCAGAGATCGACGGCATTGGCGTCGGGCAGGGGCGAGAACGGAGGTCGCGCAAAAATCCGCCCCGGATCGCCCTTGGCCGCGGCGAGTTCGGCGGTCTTCCGCTTGAAATAATCCGCCAGGCAGGCTTCGGACGACGACAGCTCTTCCAGTGGCGCATTGTCCTTGTCCGCCAGATCGCAGGTTCGATCGCGTTCCCTGCTCCATCGCTCGTATTCGACGAGTGCTCGCTTGGCGTCGTCGCCCTTCAACTTCGCAAGCAGGCCGACAACCATGCTGTTGAAGTCAGTCTTGGCGGCGGCCAGATCGGGGTCGCTGCAGATCAGCAGGCCGGCGGCGTTGTTCGAGGACAGGCAATCGAAATTGGGATCGTCCAGGATATCGATCCTGGCTTCCGTTTGCTTCAACAGGCAGCTCTTGATGTATCTGATTTCGGGCGCGGAAAGTCTCTGGTCTCTGAAGATGCCGCAGCTCGAATTGCGGTTTCTGATCCATTCCGCGTTTTCCTCGATCGCGAGGCGGCGGTTGGGAACCCGGTCCAGCCTGTCCTGCACCGCGCTGCTCAGTCGTGCGGACAGCCGGTTCAATTCGGGATCGCCGCAAAACAGCCGCTCCGCGGTGTCGCTGAATATTGCGCAGCGATTGCTGTCAAACAGCGGGAGCATCTCGCGGATCAATCGGTCGGGGTCCGCGGCGTTCTGTCCGCATGCCGGGTGCATCAATGCCAGCGGCAGTCCAACGATCACCAGAATAATCGCCCGCATTCACCCCCGCCGAACAAGCATCGAACCCGAACCTGCCGGAACCATATAGCTTCTTCGGCCGCCGCGGCGAAGTGAAATTGTCGGGATCTCGATCGGTCGTTCCGGAGGGCGGTCCGGTAGGCGGCGTTACATCGGCGAGGTATCGATTCCGGAATGGCTCGTCGCTTCCGAAAC
>JBAQER010000333.1:0-2848 GCA_049286845.1 Bradyrhizobium sp. | reverse complement strand
GTGGCCATTTCGTCGGCGTAGATATGGACCTTGATGCCGAAGGAACCGCCGACGTCCCTGCAGACCACGCGGACCTGCTGCTCCTGTAGTCCAAGGTGGAGCGCCGCAACATTCTGCACCATGTGCGGCGCCTGCGTGCCCTGGTAGATCGTCAGCCGCTCCTCGGCGGCGTTCCAGTCGGCCACGACCGAACGCGGCTCCAGCGTCACGCCGGTATGCCGTCCAAAGATGAAATCGGCTTCCACCACCTCGTCGGAGCCGGCGAACGCCGCATCGACCTCGCCGGCGTCATGGTTGCGCTCGAAAGCGAGATTGTCGCCCAACGCGGGATGAATCACCGGGGTTGCCGGATCGAGCGCGGTGCGCATGTCCGTCACCGCCTCTAGTTCCTCATATTCAACGCTGACGACCTCCGCGGCGTCTTCTGCCACGGCGCGGCTGGTCGCCACGATGGCGGCGACGGCTTCGCCCTGCCAGCAGACGCGATCGATGGCGATGGCGTGCTGCGGGGCGGACTTGAGACCCTTCAGATGCGAGAGCACGCCTACCCACGGCGTGATGACATCAGCAAGTTCCTTACCCGTCACCACGGCGATGACGCCGGGCATGCGCCTGGCTGCGGCGGCATCAATCCCGATGATCTTCGCATGGGCATGAGGCGAACGAAGGAATACCACCTGCCCCATGCGCGGCAGCTCCATGTCGCTGACATAAAGCCCGCGCCCCTGCATCAGCCGATCGAGATTCGGCCGCGGCACCGTCTTGCCGATATAGGAATTCGGCCGGTCAAGCTCGGAGAGGATTTCGGGATTTGCCGAGGCGATCGTCATACCCTGCGTCCTCCACGCACCCGCGCCGTGGTCTCGACCGCATCGATAATGGCCTGATAGCCGGTACAGCGGCAGTAATTGCCGGAAAGATGCTCACGGATCCGATCGCGGTCCGGCCTGGCCTCCTGCTTCAGCAGATCCTGCGCCGCCATCAGCATGCCCGGGGTGCAAAATCCGCACTGCAGCGCGTTGCGATCGCGAAAGGCGGCCTGCAGGTCGGCGACTTCGCCGCTGTCGGACAGCCCTTCGATGGTCTGGACCGCTGCGCCGTGCGCTTGCACCGCCAGCATCAGGCAGGAACGAACGATCTCGCCATTCACCCGCACCGTACAGGCGCCGCAAACCCCATGCTCGCAGCCGACATGGGTCCCCGTCAATTGCAGCTGCTCTCGCAGAAAATCCGCCAGATTGAGGCGCGGCAGAACCAGCGCATCGACGCGCTCGCCGTTGACATCGAGCGAGATCGATACGGGAGCGGTCACGCAGATCCCCCGGCGCCGAGATCGGGACGGCCAAGCAGCGTGCCGACGCATCGTGTCAGTAACACTCTTGCGAGATGCCGCCGCATGGAGGCGGATGCCTGCTGGTCAGACTGCGGATCGAGCTCCTGGCCGAGGACTGCCAGAGCCGCCGACAAATCCGCGGGCGTGATAGCTATGTTGACCAGCTTGGTCGCGGCCTTCGCCAGTATAGGCCGGTCGCCGACGGCAAAGAAGGCAAGCCGGAGATCGGCGAAGAGATCGCCTTCCACGACCGCCTGCGCCGCGAGGCCGACGATGGCGTAATCGCCATGCCGCCGGGCGAATTCGTGGAAGAAATGCGCAGATTTTCTTCGCGTCACTGGCAGTTCAACGGCGACCAATAATTCCTGCGCCGACAGCACCGTCTCATAAATACCCGTGAAGAAATCCGTCGCCGCCACGCGCCGTTCGCCGGTCTTGCCGCGGATGATAATCGTCGCATTCAACGCTACCATGCAGGCCGGCAGTTCCGACGCGGGATCGGCATGGGCGAGGCTGCCGCCGATGGTGCCGCGGTTGCGGATTGCGGGATGGGCAACATGCGCGATCGCTTCGGCCAACAGCGGCGCGTGCGCGGCAATTTCCGGCGAACTCTGAAGTTCGACATGGCGGGTCAGCGCGCCTATCCTGACAATATCTCCAGTCACGGCAATACCGCGCAGCTCAGCAATCTCGCCGATATCGACGACAAATTCGGGCGAGATCAGGCGCAGATTCATCGCGGGCATCAGGCTCTGGCCACCCGACAGCACCTTTGCCCTGTCCCCATGCGCTTCAAGCAAATCCAGTGCGTTCACGACGCTGGTTGCGCGCGCGTAAGCGAAAGCCGCAGCTTTCATCTGGCGTGACCTCCCCCGGGGGCCGTTTTGGCGCTTTTTTTGGATTAGACGGCGCCGCCCCCTAAAGGTCAAGTTTGTTTATCGAGCGATTATTTCTGATGACTCGACTTTCGGACTTGTCATAATGGCCGCAACGACAAACGACATGGCTCGCGTCAAGCCGGGAAACCAGGGAGGAGAGGCAATGAAGCTGGGATTCTTCACAATGCCGATCCATCCTCTCGGCAAGGACTGGCGGCTGTCCCTGCAGGAAGACCGCGAAGCCTTCCTGCTCGCCGACGAACTGGGGTTTACCGAAGCCTATGTCGGCGAACACATCACCGATCAGGCCGAGAACATTACTTCCTGCATCGCGTTCATCGCCTGGATCGCAGCCGCGACCAAGAAGATCAGGCTCGGCACCGGCACGATCAACATGCCGAACACCCACCCCGGCACCGTCGCCGCGACCATGGCGATGCTCGACCACATGCTCGACGGCCGGCTGATCTTCGGAATCAGCCCCGGCGGGCTGCTGTCGGATGCGGAATTGTTCGGCAATCTGGACGCCGATCGCAACGCGATGTTCCTTGAATCGATCAATCAGGTGCTGGAGATCTGGTCCGGCGAAGCGCCATACGATCTCCAGGGAAAATACTGGAACATCACGACGCAAAAG
>JBAQER010000332.1:0-2913 GCA_049286845.1 Bradyrhizobium sp. | reverse complement strand
TCTCGACGTTGAAGGCAAACACCGCCAGCAGCGCGCGCCGCTGGCCGGCCGGAACGAACAGCGTGGAAGCGTAACGGCCGAAATCATGGGTCCGCACCAGGTCGGCGCAAAAGGCGGCATCTTCTTTGTTGCCGTCCACGCTGCTCATGGCACCGCGATCAGTGCGGCTGCGACGCGCCGCCGCTCGCCGATCATGATGTTATAGGTACGGATCGCCGGTCCCGTCTGCATCGGATCCAGCACCACCTTCACGGCGCGCAACGCCTCGCGCAGGCCGGACGGCGGCAGCCAGACCTCATTGCCGGTGCCGATGATCAGCGTATCGATGCCTCGCGCGGCGGCGAACACCCGTTGCAGCGACGCTTCATCGATGTCGGCGGCTCTTTTGACCGGCCAGGCCCAGATCGCATCCGGCAGGCACAACAGCGAGCCGCGATGCGACATCCCGGCGAAGGCGAAACCGCCCTTGCCGTAAGCCTCGATCGGCGCCGACCTCGGAAGATGCGGGGCGTCCGAGCTGCTCGCCATGATTACTTCTTGGCAGGCTTGTCCGGCGCATCCCGGTGGGTGCCGACGCCGAGATAGATCAGGATCGGCGCTGCGATGAAGATCGAGGTGTAGGTGCCGACCAGCACCACGCCGAACATCATCACCGCGGTGAAGCTGTGGATGGCATGACCGCCGAACAAAAGCAGCGCCAGCAGGGCCAGCGTCACCGTGACGTGGGTAATGATCGAGCGCGACAGCGTCGAATTGATCGACTCGTTGAGCAGTTGCGGCATCGGCATCTTCTTGTAACGCCGCAGCATTTCCCTGATCCGGTCGTAGATCACGACGGTATCGTTCAGCGAATAGCCGAGAATCGTCAACAGCGCCGCGATGCTGGTCAGGTCGAAATCCACCTGGGAGATCGACATGAAGCCGATCGTCAGCACGATATCGTGGACGTTGGCGATCATGGCGCCGAGCGCGAACTGCCATTCGAACCGGAACCAGAGATAGATCAGGATCGCAAAGATCGCGAGCATCAGGCCGAGCATGCCGAAAGCCAGCAATTCGCTGGAGACGCGCGGCCCCACCACTTCGACGCGGCGGTATTCGACGGCGTCGCCGAGCGCGCCGCGCACCTTCTGCACCGCCGCCTGCTGGGCGGTATCGCCGCCTGGCTGTTCGGCAACCCGGATCAGGACGTCAGCGGGTCCGCCGAATTGCTGCAACTGCACGTCGCCGAGACCGAGACCGCCCAGCGCGCTGCGCATCGCGGCGATGTCGGCGGAGCCGGACTTGGCCTGCACTTCCAGCAGCGTGCCGCCCTTGAAGTCGATGCCGAAATTCAGCCCGTGGGTAAAGAACAGGGTGATCGCGAAGATCGAGAGCAGCGCCGAAATCGGAAAGCTGATGCGGCGAAAGCGGGTGAAATCGAAGTGCGTATCATCAGGCACGATCCGCAGCGACGGCAGCCAGCCGAAGCAGCTGACGACCGTCAGAGCGGTAATCAGGACGCCGAGTCCGATGAGAACGAGTTGTGTCAAAGCCGGCTCCGCATTCCCTGGAATATGATCGAGCTGCGCTGGATCATATTCGTCCCCTTACTTTGTGAGGGCATGATCTGTTCCGAAAACCGGTGTCCACTTTTCGGGATCATGCCCTAGATCGGCACGCTATGCGGCCGCTTCCACCTGACCCAGGTCGCGACGATCAGGCGGGTGAGCGTAAACGCGGTGAAAACCGTGGTGATGATGCCGATGCCGAGCGTCACGGCGAAGCCGCGCACCGGTCCGGTGCCGATATAGAACAGCACGGCCGCGGCGATGAAAGTGGTGATGTTGGAATCCAGAATCGTCGACAGCGCCCGCTTGAAGCCGGCGTCGATCGCCGAAATCGCGTTGCGCCCGCCGCGCAATTCCTCGCGGATGCGCTCGTAGATCAGCACGTTGGAGTCGACCGCGATGCCGACGGTCAGCACGATGCCGGCGATGCCTGGCAAGGTCAGCGTGGCGTTGAGCAGCGACAGGACGCCGAAGATCATGGCAACGTTAATGGCAACCGCGATGTTGGCGAACACGCCGAACAGCCGGTAGGTCACCAGCATGAACACGATGACCAGGATCGAGCCGACATAGGCGGCAAGTTCGCCCTTCTCGATCGAATCCTGACCGAGGCCGGGACCGACGGTGCGCTCCTCGATGATGGTCAACGGCGCCGGCAGCGCGCCCGCGCGCAACAGGATGGCCAGATCGTTGGCCTGTTGAACGGTGAAATTTCCGGAAATCTGTCCCTGTCCGCCAGTGATCGGCTCCTGGATGACCGGTGCCGAGATCACCTTGCCGTCAAGCACAATTGCGAACGGCTCCTTGACGTGTTCCGTCGTCGCCTGCGCGAATTTGCGCGAGCCCGATGTGTTGAATTTGAACGACACGATCGGCTGGCCGTTACGCTGGTCAAATCCCGGCTGGGCGTCGGTGAGATCGCCGCCCGAGACCAGAACCTGCTTCTTGATCACCTGGGGCGCGCCTGACGCTTCGGCGCTCGGCAGCAATTCCGAATCGGGCGGCACACGGCCGCTCGCCGCCTGGTCGGGCGGCACCGCGAGATCGACCATCCGGAATTCCATCTTGGCGGTCTTGCCGAGCAGTTCCTTCAGTCGGGTCGGATCCTGCAGGCCCGGCACCTGCACCAGAATGCGGTCCACCCCCTGGCGCTGGATCAGCGGCTCGACGGTGCCGAGTTCGTTGACACGACGTTCGACGATCTGGATCGACTGTTCGACCGACTGGCGGACGCGTTCGGTGATCGCGGCCTGCGGCACGTTGAGCCGGATCAGCCCGCCACCGGCGTCGCTGATCTCAAGGCTGCGCTGGCCGCTGGAGCCGAGCAAGCCGCCGAGCGGCTGCGACAGCTCGCGCAATTTGG
>JBAQER010000331.1:0-7229 GCA_049286845.1 Bradyrhizobium sp. | reverse complement strand
TCCTGGAACTTCAGGAGCCCGCCGTCTCCCTCGTGCTGCTCAGCAAGTACGGCGTGCAACACCTGTCGCTGTCGCCTGGTCAGCTGCTGTTTGGACTCT
Source organism: Bradyrhizobium sp. (assembly GCA_049286845.1). Classification (GTDB taxonomy): domain Bacteria; phylum Pseudomonadota; class Alphaproteobacteria; order Rhizobiales; family Xanthobacteraceae; genus Bradyrhizobium. Next base: position 7,130 of record JBAQER010000331.1, on the reverse strand, counting down.
TGAACACGTTTCGCGAGCTGGATGATCGCGTCCTGTTGCTTGTGCTCACCGAAATCGTGGCGACCACGGGTGACCTGCGCGCGAGGGTGAATCCGAAGTACCGTTTCACCGAGCGCTTGCACGACCTGACGCAATGTCTGCTGCTGGACGGCTACATCGTCCAAGAGGCGAAGCTCGTTCCGATCGATCCATCGATTGCCGATGCCATGCCTCTGGAGGATGACCTGATCGCGGCACTGCGGAACTCGGGCGCTCCCCGCGCGCAGGAGATCATCGCCAAGATCGGCGATTCGGCCCAGTCATTCCGCGCGACGCCGCCCGACTACAACGCGGCGCTCGTGAACGCGCGTGTCGCGCTGGAAACGCTGGCGGCGGACATTGCCGCCAGCGTGGCATCGCGTGTACAAGGCCTGGTCCCCTACAACCCGTCGAAATGGGGCGAAGTGCTGGGGTTCCTGCGCACGAGCGGCGAGGTCACGCCCGAAGAGGAAAAGGGCCTGGCCGGTGTGTTCGGGTTTCTGAGCCCGGGCGCCCATCGCCCCGTGGGCATTCCAGAGGACCAGATGACCCGCCTGGGCCGCTCGTTCGCGCTCAACATGTGCTGGTTCCTGCTCAAGAACCATCTCGCGTCCAAGTGACGTGGCGTGCTTGAAGCACCGGCGGCGCGCAATCGCCCCCCCGCCGGCGTAGGCTTCCTTGCTAGCCGGCCTGCTTAGCCTCCATGCTTTGCTGGTACGCCAGTTCGGCTTCACGATCCAGGTCGCGCCAACTGTCATCGGCGCCGCCAGTCCCACCGGCCTCGACGAACACCAGCCCCGCGCGCCCCGCCTTGCGGTAGGTTAGCCACCCGCGGCAGTTCAGCGTGTTCCCATTGAACATGCGGTCACCTTCCGGCTCGTACTCCCCGGTCATGTCTCCGTCGGCTTGGATCGTCCATTCGTCCGTCGCGGCCCACAAGTCCGCCGTCGGCGGGCACTCGACGCCCATTTCAGGTTCATCTGGATAGCCGGCATTGCTCTCAGCCATTGCACCGGCGACTTCGTCGGAGTTGTAGATCGCTTCGGCCAACGCCTCGCGAGCGTGCGAATCGTAGAAATCAGCGATGCCTTCATAGACGCTGACCCGATCCGCACTTCCCTTCAACGCGACTACACACGCCGGCGTCACCACCGAAGGTGCCGCACCGTCTTCAAGACCCAGCTCGACGACGCGCGCCGTCCCCATCGGGAGGTTGAGCACGACGATCTCGGCGTCGTCGAGGTGGTAGTCGAGCTTGGGGTTCACGTCTTCGACGACCAGGGCCGCGTAGGTGCGGTAGCCCAGCAGCGCGGCGACGACTTCGGAAAGGTGGGAACGCTTGACGGTCAAGCCTTGCGCAGCAAGCGCTTGGAAGGCCGTATAGGCGGCCGAACGTACATGGTTGCTCATCGGAATACTCCAATAACTGTTCGAGCGCTGGACGTTTTGTCGCTATCGAACAGCCGGTATTCCGGATGGTTGAAGGCGAGGGTACTTCGAGGAGATTGCCAATGGCCTTTTTCAAGCTGTCCAGAGCTTAGGCGGGCGCCTGGCGGTGATTTTACTCTCAGAGCGAACGCGCCACAGGCATACAAAGTTCGCAATCGCTGCCGCGCTCGAACAAAAACCTGCTGTGCAAGCCCGTCTGGCGCGGAGCAGCCTCGGCGGATTACCTGAAAATTCGCTGAAAGTACGAAATTTGCTGCGCAGTAAATGTTGCCGATGGCCAAGGCGCTTGCCGCCATCCCCTCGGTCAACGCACTGCTGCGTATCGAACCACCGGAATTGCAACCTCGATCGGGTACGGCTCGGCTTGACGGCCCCTGCCGACCATCCGCTAGAGTCGGATGCCGCCGGACTTGGGCGTTGCGAACTGGTCGGGCTCCTTGCCGAGCGGGAAGGCGACGACGTACAGGACGCTGACCGGCATGGGCTTTGCGTCCGTCGCCACGCCCCACTTCACCTGCATCTTGCGCTCGGCATAGCGCAACGAAACGCCAAGAGCCTTCAGCGCATCAATGCGGGACTGCAGTTCGTCGTACACGTCGAACTTCATCGTCTCGGAATAGGCGTCGGCGCAGTCGCGATAATCGCGGAAGTAATCCACCAGCTCGGCGAAGGTCTCATCCGCTTCCCGACTCAGTTCGAACCCCGGCTCCGACATATCCATCATGTGCGCCTCGGCCAGTTTCGCCAACTGCTTTCCTGTCGTCAGGGGAAGCGCCGTCAGGGTGACGTGCTCGCGATCGAACTTCTCCTTCTGAGCCGTGAGTTCTTCTTCGGTCGGAATCGTGAATGGCTTGTTGAGTACGTCCACATCTTCGAACTCGAACGCAACGGCCAGCGCGCGGCGGGTGTCCAGGCTGGCGGCTTGCCCCTGCTCGACACGCTGAATGGTACGCACGTTGAGGCCGGAGATTTCGGCCAGCTGCTCTTGCGACCATTGGCGAACTTCCCGAAACAGCCTGACGCACAGGCCAAGTTCGGCGGGGGTCAGCAGGCGCGCTTGCTGGGCTTGTTCGGTCGCGTTCATTCTCGGCTCCATGGTTACTCGTTGATGAACGCAGTATGGTCAACCGCCTACTGACCGACCACGACAGCGACCCGACAGCATCCCGTCTCAGCGTCTTGGCGTCCCGCCGCCGGGCTCGCGGGCTACCTCACAAAGTGCCGCTCGACACGAGTTCCTGCATGAGACGGGGGGCGACACCAGGCTTGTCCAGGGACCTTTCACTTGACCTCTGTCAGGGGCGTCATGCTGGCGGTGGCGAAGAATTCTCAAAGTGCGGAGTCTGCGTTGCAAGATTTTGAAGTCGCTCTGTTAGGCCGGCAATCACTGCATTGGCCTTCTCGTTGTCGAAATTATGACGGCAATGCGGACGTGGAATGACGATCCTAGATACGTCCGACAACTCGATCAAGGCGAAATTGTGCGTCCCTTCGATTCCAGAGAGGGCCGCAGCCTCTAAGCGCAACCGTTCTACGGTCCAACCGCAGTCACCACAGATCACCTGATTGACGCCCGTCATTCGAAACGCATCGGTTCTAAGGTATTTGCTTGCGATCGGGAATGCCCAGGCATTCTGGCCGGAAGGTCGCACTACCCGCTCCTTTGTTCGGCCACATCCAGGGCAACACCAATCCTCGGCCAGCCGTTCCCAAAAGCCGCGATGCGTCACGCGAGCCACGTGTTCAATGTCTCCCTTTGTCGGACTCGACTTGGGGGCAGGGTAGAGCTTGTATCGCCAAGCGCTAGGTTCACTAGCCTTGTTGGAGCGACTTTCACCGCACAACAATGGCAATGCGCCGAAGGCCTGAGCGGCCGCCGCGTAAGCATCGGCCCGATCCTTGATCGCGCGTGGTGCACTGCTGCGGTCTGCTTGCTGGAACCAGTGGGTATTTGTTGCGGCAATCTCAGCGATCCTGTCAACAATGCGCAGTCGCAAGCGGAAGGTCTCTTCCTGCTCTTTCCACATCACTGCGGCGACTTCACGATCGATCTGATGAGGCTGAGCGGGCGTTGCAAGGATGAAACGGCGCATCTCAGTCGGTGAAAAGGAAAAGTCCGCGTGTGCACTGGCCAGCCCTTTGGCAACAGCATCGGCGTTGTTGCAGTCGTTGCAAATGATCGCGTTGTCATAGGCAGCAACCATCTGCGCCGATCGCTTCGCGAAGTGTTCCGCGATCTCGTCGGCGACAACGCGATCTTGGCTCGAAGAAATCTGCCGAAATCTTTCCAGTAGCAGATTCTGCATGTGGTCGTGATGCTCGACCAGCCGGCACATGAGCTGACCCTTCTGGTTCAATCTCGCGATTGCGGACTTTGGACGGCCACAGGCCGAGCAGGTCCAATCGCTGGGAGTCCAGGCCCACCAGGACGTCATATCCACCTCAGTGGCACCAAACCGCGTCATCAACTCCTTCGTGAGTGGCGACATGACGCCATCGATTGGAATCGAGCCGTCTTGGATTCCACCGAGAAAGCTCGCGATGGCTTGTTCCCGAGTCAACAGTGGCGTCATATTTGGGTGCTCGTTCTTAGTAGTCCGCCTAATCGCCCTCGAGTTTGGGCGTGTAGTGCGCGAACTCGATCTGTGCGTCGTAGAGCGCGGAGAACCAGTTGGACGTGATGGGGTTGGAATTGACGGCGGGCGCGAGTGCCAGAGCCGCTGCCCGAACTGCCGGCGAATAGAAGCGCTCTTCGGCGTCCGTCAGCGCGCGCTTCTCGCCCGACACCGTGCCGGCCGTGGCGGCTCGCTTGAGGTCGTCTTTCAACGACCGATAGAGCTCCTCGACATGCGCGCGGTCTTCTCGCGGCAAGTGCCTCTTGTCGCCCAACAGGGTCATGATCGCTTCGCATCGCACATCGAAGCTGGCCAACTTGTCCCGAATCGACTGCAGTTCGTGAGTGTCCAAGCCTTCCACCATTTCTTCTCTCAGAGATCTCTGGCCTGCCAGGCGCCGATCGAGAATCGGCAATCGTCCGGCACCTGCAGGACAGCGCGGACCGCAGCCGCTGCCGCCTCGCTCGCTTGTAGCAAGGACGCCCGAGCGGCCCCGTCCGCATCCTCTGACGCAGCAACCAGGCACAGCTGGGTTGTCCGGTCGACTCCGCCCAGGATCGCTTCCAATTCACGGGCGTACCCGGCCTCCAGCGCCATCCGCTGGAACTGGCTACAGCTTGGCGCCTCGGCTCGAACGGTGTAGTAGCCCTTCATCAATACTCCGATGCTGTATTAATATACAGCAAATAGAGGTGGCGAACTGCGGCTCGAATCACCGATCTTCAGCGGATCTCCTGATTCCCGGTCAGTCCATTCCAGACGCGGGTGAAGTCTGAACAGGTTCCCAAGCGACGGAAGCATCCGGCGCGACCACGGGAAAAGCTGTGATCGCCAGACCCTTGCGGACAATGACCAGCGCATGCGCGGTCGCAACGCGCGTCTCGGAACCCATAGCAAAGCCATCGCCGATCGCTTCCGCGAACCTCAAGCGAAAGACACCTCTTGGCGGTCGAACCCCGGCGGCCCACTGCGCATGCGCATAGTCCAACGCGCAGAGTAAGCCCTCATGCGTTCGCCAACGGCCGGCATCGACGGGATGCCCGTCCACCCCAGCGGCCGCGAGAATGCCGGTCAACGCCCTTCCCCGCTGCTCCTCCTCATATGTCATCGGCCCATGGCGCTCTAGAAAGTGTGATTGATCCGTCCGATCCGCCAGGAGTTTCTCGAAGGCGTCCCATTCGACCAAAGCAGGCGCAAGGCGCCGAAAGATGCGCGACTGGCGAGCCGCGCGGCGCCAGGCCCATGCAATTCCCAGAGCCACGATCAGGCAGAGAACGGCGATGGCCACTGCCAGGCCAACGCTCATGTCGCTACCCGAAACAGCTTGACCTCAACACCCAAGTGGGCACCTTCCTCAACGACCTGACGCAGGGCCAGTTCCTGTTCCGGTTTAACGCCGTCCTTGGGAACGAACCACTCCAGAACCCTGGGGACGTCTGGGCGCTGAACGGCCCACTCTAGAAAGTACGTGGCCTTCAGCGAATGGTTCCGGCGCACTTCGCCCTTGTAGTCGGCAACGCTTCTGGCAAAGGCCATGCCCATGCGGTAGATGACTTGCGGCGACTGGTAAGACTTGCATCGCAGATCCGTGGATTTGTGGCTCACGACGCCATCGGGCACTAGCGTCCTGTCAATGGCTTTCGAATTTCCAGGGATGTTCTGCCCGCGCAATACGTCCACGTGCAGGCCGGACTTCCGTCGGTCCTGAGTCCAGAAGCCCTCCCCCAGGCTGATCACTTCACCGAAGACTTGCGCAGTCGCCATCTGGTCCGCCAGTGATTTCATTTCGGCCGCGGGTCCGAGGGGTGCGAATATCCGATCAGACCGCCAATTCAGCCAACCGGGCGGCGGCCTCCTTCTTGCCCATCGTTCTCAAGGCGGCAATCGCCGATAGCTGGCTCGCGCGGGGACGAGTCTTGCCGTCCTCCCACTTGTAGACCGACTGCCCCGAGACGCCCAGCAAAGTGGCCAGGGCGTTTGCGGACAGCCCGAGCCGTTGCCTTTGTGCCGCGAATCCCTTGGCGCTGAAGCGAAGCGAGCTCTTAGGCTCGTCCACCGCGATCGGTTGAGGCCTCTTCCCCTGAACCTTGCTCAACTTGTCGATTTGCTGGCGCAGGGCGGCCATCTCGCGCTTCAGCGCGGCGATGTCCGAGCGGTATTGCGTGGATGCTTTCTTGAGCCGCTGGGTTTCGCCGCGCACCTCCTTGCGAGCGACGCGTGCAATCTCTTCTTTCAAAACCGATGCGATGTTGGGCATGGAGCAATCTTCTCAAAAGTGCGATGCGCTCACTTTAGCCGCATCTGCGATTCGAACTGGCTTGCGTCCCGGCGTCCCGCCGGCGGGCTCGCGGGCCTTGCCCCGCGCCTTCCAGGCGCGACCATTCGGCTTTGATCCCTGACGCCTCCGCCAGCGTCGCCGGATGCGCGCTGCGCTTGCCGAAAAGCATCGGACTGCAGGGAGATGGCCTCGTCGCTCCTTTTACCGTACCACGTCGCGACGAACGGACATCGAGGCCAGCAGGTCCCTCCAGGGGACTGACTATTCCAACATGCTCTCGCGACCCGCTCGTGGCGTTGAACTCAATACCCATCCGCAGCCTGTACCTTGCCCGATCGACCCCGGCGACCAGGCGCCGCTCTGTTGCCTGGCCGCGCTCCTCAATGCGCCATCGATCTTCGACCTGAGCGGACAGCTGCTCGTCAAAACGGCGCCGTTCGCCGTCTCGTTCCAGGATCAGGCCCGCCAGCTCGCATGAGCCGCCGTCAACTCCCCCTTGCAGCCTTCCAAGTCGGTTTGCAAGGTGCGAGATCCAGGAGTCAAATGTCGCTTCGACGCGGTCGATGCTGCGCTGAAAGTAGGTTCTAACCTTCAATACGCCGCGCGCGCTTGAAAACAAACAAGCTGATCATTATTCAGGACCGCCTTCCGCGATGGCACTAGGTGGCCACGTAATAGCCAGCCCCTCCTGCTCGATCGCCAATGACCCAAGCGCGGCAGCCTCCTCTTCCCATTTCCAGCGACTGCAGATTCGCTGAATCTCGCCTTGG
>JBAQER010000330.1:0-5552 GCA_049286845.1 Bradyrhizobium sp. | reverse complement strand
CACATAGACGACGTTGACGACCAGCAGGAAGAAGGTGGTCGGCGACAGCAGCGGGAAAACAATAGTCCAGAACCGCCGCATCGGCCCCGCGCCGTCGATCGCGCCGGCCTCGATGACGCTTTTCGGGATCGACTGCAGCCCGGCCAGGAAGAACAGGAAATTATAGGAAATCTGCTTCCACACCGCGGCCATCACCACCAGCATCATGGCGTGGTTGCCGTTCAGCACCGGATTCCAGTCAAAGCCCATCCAGCGCAGCGGCCGCGCCAGCGTGCCGAGCGACGGATGGAACATGAAGAACCACAGCACTCCGGCCACGGCCGGCGCCACCGCATACGGCCAGATCATGAAGGTCTTGTAGACCGGGGCGGCTTTCAGGTTCTTGTCGGCCTGGGTTGCGAACAACAGCGCGATCGAGAGCGACAGCACCGCAACCAGGGTCGAGAACACCAGCGTCGTCAGCATCGCCGCGTAATATTCAGGCTGCGCGAACAGCGCCTGGTAATTCTCCAGGCCGATGAATTCGGACCTGAGCCCGAAGGCATCCTCACGCAGGAAGGATTGCCAGACCGCCTGGCTGGCCGGCCAGTAGAAAAATACGAATGTGATGATGAGCTGCGGCACGAGCAACAGGTAGGGGAGCAGCTTGCCGTTGAAGACCGCAGACTTTTCCATTCAGGCCGACTTGCTCTTTCAGACGTCCCGGCATTCTCAGGCGATGCGAGACAGGCTCCCTCTCCGAAAAGGAGAGGGAGCTGTTTGGGATGGCTTACTTTGCGGTCTTTTCAAACGTCCGCAAGACGGCATTGCCGCGCGCCACGGCGGCGTCGAGCGCTTCCTTGGCGGTCTTCTTGCCGGCAAGGGCGGCTTCCATTTCCTCGGCCCAGAGGTCGCGCATCTGCACCATGTTGCCGAAGCGCAGGCCGCGTGAATTCGCCGTCGGCTCCTTGTTGGTCAGTTCCTTGAGCGGCGTTTCCAGTACCGGGTTCTTTTCGTAGAAGCCGGACGCCTTGGTCTTTTCATAGGCCGCCTTGGTGATCGGCAGGTAGCCGGATTCCTGATGCAGCTTGGCCTGGCGGTCGGTGTCGGAAAGGAACGCGAAGAACTTCGCCACGCCCTTGTATTCCTCGGGCTTCTTGCCGCCCATCACCCACAGCGACGCGCCGCCGATGATCGAGTTCTGCGGAGCTCCGGCGACATCGGGATAATAGGGCATCGGCGCCGAGGTGAAATCGAATTTGGCGGTGCCTTTGGCGGTCCCGTAATAGCCCGAGGAAGTCAGGAAGATCGCGCACTCACCCGAGCCGAAGCGGGCTTCACCGGCGTTGGCGCGGCCGCCATAGTCGTAGGTCTTGTCCTTCTGCAGGTCGATCAGGTTCTGCAGGTGCTTGACGTGCAGCGGCGAGTTGAACTTCAGCTCGGTATCGAAGCCATCGAGCCCGTTCGCCTTGGTGCCGATCGCCACGTTGTGCCAGGCCGAGAACTGCTCGATATGGACCCATGACGCCCAGGCATTGGAGAAACCGCAGGTCGCATGACCCGCCGCCTTCAGCTTCTTGGCCGCATCGAACACTTCCGGCCAGGTTTTCGGGATTGCGGCGATGCCGGCCTTCTTCAGCTCATCCTTGTTGATCCACATCACCGTCGACGACGAGTTGAAGGGAAACGACAGCATCTCGCCCTTGGAGGTCGAGTAGTAGCCCGTAATCGTCGGCAGGTAGGCCTTGGGATCGAACGGTTCGCCGGCATCCTTCATCAGCTGGTACACCGGCTTGATGGCGCCGGTGGCGCTCATCATGGTCGCCGTGCCGACCTCGAACACCTGCATGATGTGCGGCGCGTTGCCGGCGCGGAACGCCGCGATGCCGGCGTTCATAGTGTCGGCGTAGCCGCCCTTGAAGGACGGCACGACCTTGTAGTCCGACTGGCTGGCGTTGAAGTCTGCCGCGAGCTTGTTGACGACGTCATTGTTGCCGCCGGTCATGGCGTGCCACCACTGAAGCTCCGTCACCGCATGAGCGGGACTGGCGAGCGCGAATGTAGCCGCCAGCGTGGTGGCGAGGCCGAAGTGTCGAAGCATCATAGAAATTCCTCCCGGTTGGATCGTCATCTTCGTTTTGCGCGATAACAGCGCAGGATGACGTGCAAATGACCGTATAAGCGAAAGCATGATATTGGGGAAGCGGCGGCCAAGGGAAGCGGGAAAATAGGTGGATGCGTTCGCATCCATCGAGACGGCTCCGGCCACCGCCGGGACGACCCGTGCGTTCGCGATCCGGTCTCAGCGCTTCCGTTCGCTGCCGCAGACCGCCCCCTTGGCCACCAGGGCGTCGACCTCATCCTTCGAATAGCCGAACTCTCCCAGCACTTCGGTGGTGTGCTGGCTGAATTTCGGCGGGGTGCGGCGCAGGCTCGGCTTGCTGCGGGACAGGCGGATCGGCGAGGCGACCCCCTTGTACCAGTCCTTCTCGATGACGTCGCCGCGGTGGGCGGTATGGGCGCTGGTCAGCGCCTGGTCGATCGACTGCACCGGACCTGCCGGCAGGCCGGCAGCGAGCAGGCGGTCGCACAGCGGCCCGGCGTCGAACTGGCTGAACACGGCGGCGAGCTCGCTGCGCAGAGCATCGCGGTTGGCGATGCGGTCCTTGTTGCGAGCAAATCGCGGATCGGTGCCGAGTTCGGGCTTGCCGATCTCCTTGGCCAGCTTGCGGAAGGTGCCGTCATTGCCGACGCCGATGAAGATGTTGTCAGTGCGGGTCGGGAAGATCGCGTAGGGCACGAGATTGGGATGCTCGTTGCCGGTCAGGCTCGGCGGCTTGCCGTGCATGAAATAATTCGCCGCGTGCGGATGCATGATGGCGAGGCCGGTTTCGTACAGCGTGGTTTCGAGAAACTGCCCGAGGCCGGATTTTTGCCGTTCGGACAGCGCCATCAGGATGCCGATCGCGGCATAGAGCCCGGTGGTGATGTCGACCAGCGGCACGCCGATCCGCATCGGCCCGCTTTGCGGCGAGCCGGTCGCGGCGATCATGCCGGTCATGGCCTGGATGATGGCGTCATAGCCGGGATTGCCGCCGCGCGGGCCGTCGGCGCCGAAGCCCGAAATCCGGCAGTGCACCAGTCTCGGAAATTTCGCGCGCAGCACGTCGTTGCCGATGCCCCATTTGTCGAGCGTGCCCGGCTTGAAATTCTCGATCAGGACGTCGGCGCCTTCCAGCATCTTCATCAGAACGCTGCGGCCGCCCTCGGAAGCGAGGTCGAGCCCGATCGAGCGCTTGTTGCGGTTGATGCCGACGAAATAGGCCGCGTCCTCGCCGTGGAACGGAGGGCCCCAGTCGCGCACTTCGTCACCGGCCGGCGGCTCGACCTTGATCACGTCGGCGCCGTGATCGGCGAGGATCTGCGTGCAATAGGGTCCGCCGAGCACGCGCGTCAGATCGATCACGCGCAATCCGGCCATCGCGCCGGGAGCAGCTTCAGTCGTCATGGTCGTCTTCTTGGCCGTTTCTTGCGAAGTCTGTTAGAACGTCGCGGCCATTAAGCATCACGGACGCTGGCGCGCAAATGCGAACGCGCCATGCCTTCCCGCACCCGGTTGCATGTCAAACGCCGATGCGGCGAACGGCCCGCCGGTTGTCGTGGCGGGCCATTCGGCGCAGTCATCACACGACGGTCAGGCGAACATCGACGTTGCCGCGGGTGGCGTTGGAATAGGGACATACCTGGTGCGCCTTCTGCACCAGGGCCTCGGCGTCGGCGCGCGGTATGCCCGGCAGGGAAACGGCGAGATCGATATCGAGGCCAAAGCCGCCGGCCGAGCGCGGCCCGATGCCCACGGTCGAGGTCACCGCCGCATCGGCGGGCACCTTCGAGCCTCCTTGCGAGGCCACGAACTTCATCGCGCCGATGAAGCAGGCGGCATATCCGGCAGCGAACAGCTGCTCGGGATTGTTGCCGGCGCCGCCGCCTCCGCCCAGTTCCTTCGGCGTGGCGAGTTTGACGTCCAGCGTTCCATCGAGCGTGGCGGCGCGGCCATCGCGGCCGCCGTTGGCCTTGGCGCTGGTCTTGTAAAGTACGTTCACGGACATGGGTGGTCTCCCTCGGTTTGCTTCGGTTTCGACGCCAGTTATATTGCACGTAATTAGATTGTGCACAATGCAAAATGTCTGGATTCACATTTAATTGCTCGCAATTGAATATCGGCGCCGGGAGGCGCACATTGGGCCCGGAATCTTCAATTGAGCGATGAGGTTAGCCATGGTCAGGAAACAGGCGGCGGACCAGCCGCTGCGGCTCGATAACCAAATCTGCTTCGCGATCTATTCGACCGCGCACGCGTTCAACCGCGTCTACAAGCCGCTGCTCGACCGGCTCGGCCTGACCTATCCGCAATACCTCGTCATGCTGGTGCTGTGGGAGCGCGACGGCGTCCCGGTCAAGGATATCGGCGAACGGCTGTTCCTGGATTCCGGCACGCTGACGCCGCTGCTCAAGCGGCTGGAGGCGGCGCATCTGGTCAAGCGCACCCGCAGCACCGAAGATGAAAGGCAGGTTTTGATTGCACTGACGCCGCAGGGTCAGGCGTTGCGGGAAACCGCCCGGACCGTGCCCCAATCCATCCTCGCCGCCTCGGCATGTTCGATCTCCGAACTTTCGGCGATCAAGAACGACATCATCACGCTGCGCGACCGGCTGAATGCGTTGCTCGGGCAATAGCCGAGCGCGAGGCGTCAGAGGCGCTTCTTCGCGAATGCCCGGCCGGAATGCGACTTCGGATATTTCTCGAATTCCAGCGCTTTGTACTTGTTCGGGAAGGCGCAGTACCAGACCAATTCCCAAGGCTTGAATTTGGTGGTGTGGGTCGACTTACCGGCATTATGTTCCGGTAGCCGCCGCTTCAAATCGGCAGTTGCGCCGACGTATTCCTGTTCGGGAAAATTGATGCTGCGGATGATGTAGACGTACCACATGGCTGTCTCCAGCCCGTCGTCGCCCTTCGGGCTATGCCGGGCACCACGCTTCGTCCTTCGGGCATCAGTGGCTGCGCCACGCGTAGCCCAAAGGGCGAAGCGTGGTGGAGCCAGGCGGGATCGAACCGCCGACCTCTTGCATGCCATGCAAGCGCTCTCCCAGCTGAGCTATGGCCCCGTAAGTCTTCCGCGCGCCTTGGGCGGCGCGCGGGGCAGAACCCAGAACACAGTTCGGGGTTTATCTCAAGTCTCTTCGTCGCCTCCGACGTCGCCGATGATGTCGGTCACGTCCTCGTCGCCTTCCTCCTCGTCGGCGATGAAGGTGGAATCGTCATCGTCGTCGTCTTCGATGGTCTCGTCGATCTCGATGTCGTCTTCCGATTCCGGAACGACGGCCTTGACCTTGCCGGTGTTCTCCTCGGCATCGGCTTCCTCGAGCGGCACCAATTCTTCGGCTTCCGCGGGCTCCGGCGTTGCCTCGCCGTTGGCGGCGGCGGATGCCGCAGCGGCGCGCGCCGCGGCGTCGGCGCGGGTCCGGGGCGGCGGAATCGGCGCCATCGCCACGACCTCCCCGGTGTAAGG
>JBAQER010000329.1:0-6652 GCA_049286845.1 Bradyrhizobium sp. | reverse complement strand
CGGCTGATCGATGTCTATGCCAATCTGCTGCAGGGCTTTGCACATCAGCCGACGCTGCACGCCAATTACGGGAGCAGGATGGTTTCCGTGAAGGACGGGTTGCCGAAGTTCAAAGATCTCCCCGCCGAACTCGGCGGCTCCGGCGAGACCCTGCCTGACTAGCCGGCCGGGCTTGAGGCGGCTGATGGCAACACCTCGGTTCCGCCGAACGCGACTACTCGCCCACGCCGCAGCATCACGACCTGCGTCGCCAGCTGGCGCATTTCGCCGGCGTCGTGGCTGACATAGACCATCGGCACATTGGCCTCGTCGCGCAGGCGGACGAGATAGGGCAGGATCTCCACCTTGCGTTCTTCGTCGAGCGAGCCGAGCGGCTCATCGAGCAGCAGCAATCTCGGCTGCGCCAATAGCGCCCGCCCCAGAGCGACGCGCTGGCGCTCGCCGCCGGAAAGCTGGCCGGGACGGCGGTCGAGCAGGCCGCCGATATCGAGCAGGTCGGTGACGCGCGTGCGCTGCGCGGCATCGTCGGCCAGCCGGTTCATCCGCCGGCCGTAGTCGAGATTTTGCCTGATATCGAGATGCGGAAACAGCCGCGCATCCTGGAACACGTAGCCGATGCGGCGGCGGTGCGCCGGAACGTGCACGCTGCTGGCGGTGTCGTCGAGCGTCTCGCCGTCGACGGCGATGACGCCGCGATCGGGCCGCAGCAATCCGGCGATGATGTTGATCAGTGAGGTCTTGCCGGCGCCGGAGGCTCCGAACAATCCGGTGACCCGGCCTTCGCTGGTAAACGAAGCTTCGATCGAGAACTCGCCGAGCTGTTTTGCGACGTCGACGCGCAGCATGGTCAATTCCCGTGTAGGCGTTTTGTGGCGCGCCGTGCGAACCATTCGGAGGCGACCAGCGCGGCCAGCGCGATGACGATGGATACCGCCACCAGCCGCAGCGCCGCGGCATCGCCGTCCGGTGTCTGGATCAGCGAATAGATCGCCGACGAGATGGTCTGGGTTTCACCAGGAATATTCGACACGAAGGTGATGGTCGCGCCAAACTCGCCGAGCGCCTTGGCAAAGCCCAGCACCATGCCGGCCAGCACGCCCGGCAGCGCCAGCGGCAGCGTGATGGTCAGGAACACGCGCCAGGGTGCTGCGCCCAGCGTGCCCGCCGCCTGCTCCAGCCGGCGATCGACCGCCTCGATCGACAACCGGATCGGCCGCACCAACAGCGGAAACGCCATGATGCCGCAGGCCAATGCCGCCCCGGTCCAGCGAAACGCGAACACGATGCCGAGATGGTCGGCGAGCCACGCGCCGACCAGGCCGCGCCGGCCGAAGGTCAGCAGCAACAGATAACCGGTCACGACCGGCGGCAGCACCAGCGGCAGATGGATGGCCGCGTCGACCAGCGACTTGCCCCAGAAGTCGCGCCGCGCCAGCAGCCAGGCCAGCGCGATGCCGAGCGGCGTCGCCACCAGCGTCGCAACCGCGGCGACCCGCAGCGAAAGCTGGATCGCCGTCCATTCGGTGGGCGAGAGGTCGAACATCAGGAAGTCGGACGGATCAGGAACGAGAAGCCGTACTTCTCGAAGATGGCCTTGGCCGCCGGCGAGCGCAGGAAGGCCAGATAATTGACAGCTTCGGTTTTCGCCGTCGTCGTCGCGGCTGCCGGATAGACGATGGCGGGGTGGGAGTCCGCCGGAAAGGCGCCGACGATCTTGACGCCGGGTTCGACTTTGGCGTCGGTCGCGTAGACGATGCCGAGTGGCGCTTCGCCGCGCGCCACCAGCGTCAGCGCGGCGCGCACGTTCTCGGCCATCGCGAATTTCGGTTCCGCCGCCTGCCAGGCGCCGAGTTTTTCCAGTGCCGCCCTGGCGTATTTACCCACCGGCACCGCCCTCACATCGCCGGTGGCGATCCTGCCGTCGCCGGCGAGTTTTGATAGATCGAAGCCCGGTCCGATTGTCACCTTGTCGAGTTTGGATTCCTTCGGCGCGATCAGCACGATGCTGTTGCCGAGCAGATTGACCCGCGTCGGTTCGTTGATGGTCCTTTTCGCGATCGCATAGTCCATCCAGTCGGTGTCGGCGGATACGAAAACATCCGCCGGCGCGCCCTGTTCGATCTGTTTGGCCAGTGCCGAACTCGCAGCGTAGCTGGCGACGATCCTGATTCCGGTCTTCGCGGTATAGGCGGCGTCGACCTCGTCGAGCGCGTTCTTCATCGAGGCCGCGGCGAACACCGTCAGGCTCTTGTCCTGCGCCAGCGCGGGCAACGCGGTCAATCCGAACAAAATCGTGAAAACGGTAAATAATCTGGCGAGACGGTTCATTGCGGCGTCCATACGTGTCTGCGGCGCTACGCGCGCGCAAATCAGGCGTTGGTGAGAATTGGAATGCGACAGGCGGAAGCGCCGTTCCGGCAATCCGGCGGATTTACGATCCGTCCGGACATCGCTGGGTGGAAGCTTACAGCATTGCAGGGACGGCGCAAAGGGTTCGCGCGATCGACGGCTATGGCTTGGCGTCCGGCGCGTTCAACACCGCTTTGCAGGCAGGCGGCAATTGCGCCAGCGTCATCGGCGGCCGCGGTTTCGGTGGCTCCTTCGGCGGCTTCGGGTGGATGATGGAATCCTTGAACCAGTAGGCAAGATCGCCGGGGCTGCAGCCCTCGCTTGCCGTCGGCTCCGGCTGGCTCTCGCATTCACCGCTGCCCGGCGGGCACTTGATGCGGACATGGAAGTGATAGTCGTGGCCGTACATCGGCCGCACCTTGTGCAGCCAGCCGCGGTCGCCCTTGGCTTCGCGGCACAACGCCTTCTTGATCGCGGCGTTGACGAAGATGCGCTGCACCGTCGGCTCCTGGGCCGCGGCGCGGATCACATTGAGATGGGTCGGCGTCCAGGTGCTGGGCTCGATGTCGAGCCGGTCGGAGCGCACCATCATGACTGCGGATATTTCCTCGCGCTCGTTGCGCGACAATTGCCGGTTCGGCATCGGCGTCAGCCAGATGTCGGCATCCAGCCCGACTTGATGGCTGGCATGCCCGGTCAGCATCGGGCCGCCGCGCGGCTGCGACATGTCGCCGACCAGTATGCCCGGCCAGCCGGCGTCCTTGTGCGCCTTGGCCGCCAGCCGCTCCACCAGCTTCACCAGGTCGGGATGCCCCCAGTTGCGGTTGCGCGACAGCCGCATCACCTGCCAGGTCGGGCCGTTGATCGGCAGCGCATCCGAACCCGCGATGCAGCCCTTGGCATAGAACCCGACCACGCGCGTCGGCATCGCCGCCGGCAGTACCTTGCGCCCGAACAGTTCCTTGGCGCCGAGTTTGGGATCGTTGGGATTGGCCAGCGGCGGCAGCTGCTTCGGATTGACGCTGCCCTTGTCCTGCGCCAGCGCCAGGCTGGCACTGACGACGACGGACAGCAGAAAGAGCAGGGTGAGAATCGGGCGGGGGCTCATCGGATCACTCTATCGCGCGAAGCCTAGCACGCAATTCGACGACCGGCGATAAGCCGCGCCGGGCGCAACGGCCTGATTTTTCGTGCCGGATTTTAGCGAGTGCGCGGCCGGCAGCGGATTAAGATTGTCCGCCGACGTCTGCGCCCGGCGCATGCGGCGGCGTTGTTCGCACTGGTCGAGCGCAGCGGCCCGCGCAACACGCGGATCGAGATTTCGAACTAGTCATCTGGAATCATAAATCAGTAATGCAGCCATCCTTCGAGACGGCCGCTTCGCGGCCTCCTCAGGATGAGGTCTAACTTGTTGATACACAACGACCTCATGCTGAGGAGCGAGCATCGCGAGCGTCTCGAAGCATGGGCAACAAGCGACTCACTGACCAGTAATAGTGAGTACTAGAGAGCGTCTTCGAGCGAAGCATGCCCTCGGACTTGATCAGGGGGTGGAAGCTGGTTCGCTTGAAGAACACGCGTCAAAACTAGAGACTGGCGACGCGTTCCTTAACCGTCCGATAACCCTGTCGAGCATTGACGAAAATTCGTGCGGCGCTGCGGAAATTCGCGCGTTCATTGTGCAGTTTTGATCTAGATCAACTATCCGCCGGCGATTCTGCCACGCGCATTCGCCGATACCGCCGATCTTGCACCGTGGGACATCTTTCGTTGCGCGGATGTCCAAGATCTCGCCACTTAAACGGGCAGCCGAAACTTTAGTCTACCGGCGCCGAACCTCGCTGGCACGACGTCCCGCCGGCAAGTGTTACCATTTTTTCAGACACTTATCGGAGAACAGACGGCGCAGAATGCGAGTGGGCGTAAGCGAATGCAAAGTCATCGGCCAAAGCCGGCCAAGAAGAAATCGAAGCACGCGGCGATTACCCGCCTTCCCGGCCGGCCGGCAAAACCCAGTCCGAAACTTTCCCCTTCGAGCCGGCGTGTGGCAGCCGAGATCGGCGAGATCGTGCGCAAGCGCGCCGAGGCGGAAGCCGCGATCGCCGA
This sequence comes from Bradyrhizobium sp., assembly GCA_049286845.1. Classification (GTDB taxonomy): domain Bacteria; phylum Pseudomonadota; class Alphaproteobacteria; order Rhizobiales; family Xanthobacteraceae; genus Bradyrhizobium. Next base: position 2,197 of record JBAQER010000329.1, on the reverse strand, counting down.
TGCGCGAAGATCCCACGAGCGGCTGCGCGAAGCGATCGACATCCTGCCGCAGGGCATCGTGTTCCTCGACGCCGAAGGGCGCTACATTCTCTGGAACAAGAAATATGCCGAGATCTACAATCGCAGCTCGGACCTGTTCAAGCCGGGCGCGCGGCTGCAGGACACGATCCGCATCGGCGTCGAGCGCGGCGATTATCCGGAAGCGATCGGCCGCGAAGAAGAATGGATCAAGGAGCGGCTGACGAGACTCTATCAGCCCGGCGAACGCCACGAGCAGAGCCTCAGCGACGGCCGCTGCATCCTGATCGAGGAGCGGCTGACCGAAGACGGCGGTATCGTCGGCCTGCGCGTCGACATCACCGAGCTGAAGCAGCGCGAGGCTTCGTTCCGGCTGCTGTTCGACAGCAATCCGGTTCCGATGATCGTCTGTGCACTCGACGACGAGCGTATCCTCGGTGTCAACGCCGCCGCCATCGAGCATTACGGCTACAGCCGCGCCGAATTCGAGAAGCTGACCATCCGCAGCGTGCAGGCCTTCGAAACCGAATTGCCCTGGGGCGGGGACCGCTCCAGCGACGAACGGGCCGCGCGTACCTGGAAGCACGTCCGGGCCGACGGCGCGCTGATCGATCTGGCGATCTATTCGCGCCAGCTGGTCTACAACGACCAGCCCGCGGTACTGCTGGCGCTGATGGATATCACCGAGCGCAAGCGTGCCGAGGCGCGGCTCGCCTTCATGGCCCAGCACGACGGCCTGACCGGGCTGCCGAACCGCAATCTGCTGCGTCAGCAGATGGACGACATCCTGCTGCATACGCGGCGCAGCGCCGAAAAGGTCGCGGTGCTGGTGCTCGGCCTCGACAATTTCAAGGCGGTCAACGATACGCTCGGCCACGGCATTGGCGACAAGCTGCTGCGCGGCGTCGCCAAGCGCCTGCGCTCGAGCTTGCGCGAGGAAGACGCGCTGGCCCGCCTCAACTCCGACGAGTTCGCGATCATCCAGAGCGGATTGACGCGCCCCGAGGATGCGGTGCTGCTGTCGAAGCGGTTGCTTGCGGCGATCGGAGAGACCTTTCTGCTGGACGGCCATTCCGTGGTCATCGGCGCCAGCATCGGCATCGCCATGGCGCCGGGTGACGGTGACGATTCCGAGAAGCTTCTCAAGAGCGCCGACATGGCGCTGTCGCGCGCCAAGAACGAGCAGCGCGGGACCTTCAGCTTCTTCGAACCCGGCATGGACGCCCGGGCTCAAAGCCGCCGCAGGATCGAAATCGATCTGCGCGACGCGATCCAGAACGACGTGTTGCGGCCGCATTATCAGCCGCTGATCGATCTGACGGCCGGGCGCATCACCGGCTTCGAGGCGCTGGTGCGCTGGCCGGACCCCGAGCGCGGCATGATATCGCCGGCCGAATTCATTCCGGTCGCCGAAGAGACCGGCCTGATCAATGCGCTGGGCGGGTTGATGTTGCGCCGCGCCTGTACGGATGCCGCGCTCTGGCCCGACGACGTCCGTGTCGCGGTCAACCTGTCGCCGCTGCAGTTCCGTGTCGGCAACCTGTTGCCGCTGGTGACGGATGCGCTGAAGCAATCCGGGCTGCCGGCCAAGCGGCTGGAGCTGGAGATCACCGAAACGCTGCTTCTGGAAAAGAGCAGCCAGGTGCTGGCCACGCTGCACGCGCTGCGCGCGCTCGGCGTCCGCATCTCGATGGACGATTTCGGCACCGGCTATTCCAGCCTGAGCTATCTCAGGAGCTTTCCGTTCGACAAGATCAAGATCGATCAGTCGTTCGTGCGCGGCCTCGGCTCCAATCGCGATGCCCAGGCGATCGTGCGTTCGATCATCAGCCTCGGCAAGGGCCTCGGGGTCACGATCACCGCCGAAGGCGTCGAGACCGAAGCCGAATTGAGCTGCCTGCGCGCCGAAGGCTGCCACGAGGGACAGGGCTTTCTGTTCAGCCGCGCGCGGCCGAACGCGGAAATCATCAGCTTGCTGCAGGCGCAGCGCGGCGCGGAGTTCGTCGCGCCGGTGGATGCCGACGAGGAAGCCGCGCTGGTGGCGTGAGGAGTTTTTCTTACCCTCCCCTGGAGGGGGAGGGTCGACGCGAATGCAATGAGCGGCGGGGTGGGGTGACAGTCTCTCGTCTCGTACAGTGATTCCAGCTGAGAAACTGCCACCCCACCCCGTCTCTCAACT
>JBAQER010000328.1:0-3333 GCA_049286845.1 Bradyrhizobium sp. | reverse complement strand
GCCGGGTTGGTGAGCGGTCCGAGGATGTTGAAGATGGTGCGCACACCCAGCTCCTTGCGCACCGGCGCCGCGTATTTCATCGCCGGATGATGGCTGGGCGCGAACATGAAGCCGACCCCCACGGTTTCGATCGAGCGCGCGATCTGCTCGGGCGAAAGATCCAGCTTGGCGCCCAGCGCCTCCAGCACGTCGGCGCTGCCACTCCTCGAGGAAACCGAACGGTTGCCGTGCTTGGCCACCTTCGCGCCCGCCGCGGCACTGACGAAGGTCGCGGCCGTCGAGATGTTGAACGTGTGGGCGCCGTCGCCCCCGGTGCCGACCACGTCCACCACATGCTGGTGGTCCTTGAGGGGCACCATCGTGGCGAACTCGCGCATCACCTGCGCGGCGGCGGCGATTTCGCCCACGGTCTCCTTCTTCACGCGCAGGCCGATGATGAACCCCGCGATCTGCGCCTGGGTGAGCTCCCCGCGCATGATCTGGCGCATTACGTGCAGCATCTCGTCGTGAAAAATCTCGCGGTGCTCGACGGTGCGCTGGATCGCTTCGGCGATGCCGATTTTCATGACTGCCTCCGTTGATATGATTTATTCAGCACTGCGCGCCTTCCGGCGCGAGCACGATTGGCCCGCTGGCGTTGCCTTGATGCCGCTGCCATATTTCCCGATACAGGCGTTCGAGATCACGTGTGAATTGCGCAGTGTCGAAGAGCGGAGCGGTCGGGCGCAAGCCGGCAAGCCTGGCGCGCAGGGCCCCGAGCGAATCCGGTTCGAGCGCCAGCTGCCTTGCAATCGCGAAATATGCCTCATGGCTCCCGGCGACCAGTTCTGGCATCCCAACGGCGTTCAGAAGGCTCGCCCCGACGCGACTTGCGAACGTTTCGCCCATCGTTGTCACCAGGGGAACGCCAGCCCAAAGCAGGTCGCTCCCCGTCGAATGCGAGGTGTAGGGATAGGTATCAAGCGCCAGGTCCGCAAGCTGCAGGCGGCCAAGGTACGCCTCGGACGACTTTACGCGTGGCGCGAAGATCAGGCGCGCCGGGTCAACGCCGCGTGCCACTGCCTCGCCGCGGAGATTGGCGATGGCATCGGCGCCGGGCTCCTGCAGCCACAGGACGCTGTGCGGAACTTCCCGCAGCAAACGACACCAGAGATCGAATACCGGGGGGTTCAATTTGTAGAACTGCTGGAAGCTGCAAAAGACGAACCCGTCTTCGGGCAAGCCAACCTCCCGCCGACCTGGGCGCGGACCTACGCACCGGCTCCGGTCGTACGGCAGGTAGCAATGCGGCATGAGCGCCAGAGATTCGCTGAAGTGCCCGGCGTGCGCGAGCGGCGTGACGATCGGATCCCCGATAATGTAATCGGCCATTCGCGGATGCCCGAGGGTGCCCGGATAGCCCAGCCAATTCACCAGCACCGGCGCGGGACGTAATGCGGAGATCGCCGGGCGACCATCGCTGGTATAGCCGACGAGATCGACAAGAATATCTATGCCGTCGGCCGCGATCAGTCCGGCGGCTGCGTCGTCCGCAAGCGGCTGGAGGTCGCGAAATGCGGCGCAGGCGCCGCGAACCCTTTGCCGCCCCTCATCCTGGGCCTGCCGGCCGTAGGAATAGGCCGATATCGTGAACCTGTCCGAATCATGAGCGTCCAGCACCCCGGCGAGCGCGACAGCGACCGCGTGATTGTGGAAGTGCGCCGACAGGTAGCCGATGCGGATGCGCTCCTGACGAGGACGCTGGCTCGCGCGCGGCGCAAGCTCGCTGAGCGCATCGACGTTGACTGTTTCTACTGCAAATTTGTGGGCTGCGTTTCTGAGTTCGAGCGGCGTCAGGCCGGGAATCGCGTTCAGCACAAACGGTTCCACAGGATGGGACCCGTTCTGATTGAGCAGCGGGCCAATGCGTCCGGTATCCGCTTCGAAATTCTGCCAGGAGACCTCATGGGTCGCCGCGTGGACGATCATCGGCAACATCGTCGCGTTGCGCGCATCCAATGTGACGGCATGGCGAAACGCGGACTCAGCCGCGGCATAGCGGGCAAGCTTCATGAGGAGGCCACCCAAATTCACATGAGCATCGGCATAGCTTTCGTCGAGCTCGAATGTGCGGCGGAAGCACATCTCCGCCTCCTCGTGGCGTCGCATCCGGTTCAGCAGTCTGCCGAGCTTGAAGAAGGCATCTGCAAATCCCGGGTCGCAGGCGATGGCCCTGCGGAAGCATTGCTCGGCTTCGGAATCCCGATGACGCTCGGCCAAGAGCGCGCCGAGGTTCAGGAATGCGGATGCATACTCCGGACCGAGAGAGATCGCCCGCCGAAGGCACTCTTCTGCCTCGATCTGGCGCCCCGCCTGCGCCAGAAGAGCACCGAGGTAGTTGAACGCTTCCGCCAGACTGCCATCCAGCGCTATGGCCCGGCGATAGCATTTTTCGGCCTCCGCGCTGCGACCGGAATTGAACAGCGCCAGACCAAGGAAAAGGTGCGCGGGCGCCAGCCGTGGATCGAGAGCCAGCGCCCTGCGAAAGCTCTGCTCCGCGGCGGCCGACTGACCGCTGTCGGCCAGACACCTTCCAAGGCAGAAATGCGCCTGCGCGAACCGGGGCTGCAGATCGATGGCTCGCCGGAAGCACGGTTCGGCCTCCGTCGTCCGTCCGGTGCTCGCCAGAAGCAGGCCCAACCCGTGCTGCATGCCGGCGGATTTGGGATCGCGGGCAATCGCCCGGCGCCAGAAACTTTCCGCCTGCGCAAAATCGCGCAGGGCCTGAGCACTCGCGGCGGCGACTTCGCACAATCCGGCCTCGTTGTGCGGTTCGATCGCGAGGCCGTTCTGGGCGATGCGCAGCGCCTGCTCCGGCAGGCCGCTCGAAAACAGATTCCTCGCTTCTTGCAGCAGCGCCATGCAATCAGTTTCAGATTTGGTTCACGGGCGCCTGCCGTGACAGTGCTTGAATTTTCTACCGCTGCCGCAGTAGCAGGGCTGGTTGCGCGCCATCTGCGGGGGCGCAGCTACGACCGCGGCCTCGGCGCCTTCGCCCGGGGCTTCGGCGGTCATGTTCAGGCTGATCGCCTTGCCGGCGTAGACCATCCTGCTGGTGTCGTCGAACAGGCCGAAATCCTCGACCCTGCGCATGTTGACGAACCCGGCCCGCTGCAGATAGCGGCCCAGCAAACCCTCGTCCAGCCCAACGAGATGGTAATCATGGTCGTCCACATGCGCGCCAAACATCATTTTCACCACGAAAAACCGCTCGTCGAGCGAAAGCCGTTCTTTCAGCAAGAACAGCCGGGCAAGTACCTCCAGGTCGGGAACGCTGACATAGATGCGCCCGCC
>JBAQER010000327.1:0-9915 GCA_049286845.1 Bradyrhizobium sp. | reverse complement strand
GGCGGGCGCCGCACCCGCGACCTTGCGCCGCCGCGAGATGCGCTCGTCGTCGTTCTTCTGCGCGTTGCGCGCCGAAACCGGCAGCGACACCACCGACCAGCGCAGCCTGTTGGGATCGCTCTTGTCGGCCTCCGCCGTGAATACATGGGTGCCCAGCAGGCGGTCGCTCGGCGCGATCGTCACGGGCACGTCGAACACCGGCTTGAAGTTCTGCCGGACATACAGCTTGCCATCCTTGTGGCTGATGAACACAGCGATCTGGCCTTCGCGCTTCGGCTCCGCCCTCGCGGCCTTTTCGATCGCCGGCAGTCGCGCGGGATCCTTTTTTACTTCATCCGTTTTCGCATCGGGCGCAGTGGCGGGCGCGTCCGCAACCGTTTTGGCGGGCTCGGCCGGCTTCTCGGTCGCCTTCGGTTCTTCGGCCTTGACGGTCTCGGCTTTGGGCGACTCGGTCTTCGCGACACCAGCGGTCGTTTCCGGCTGGGCTTCGGCCGGCGCTTCGATCCTGGACTCGGCGGTCTGTTCGTCCGTCTTTTCTTCCAGCTTTGCGCTGGCTTCGGCCTTTACCGTGGAATCGTCGGCGGCGGGCTCAGCCGCCTTGACCTCGCCGGTGACGATGTCGGCCGGTTTGGCCTCGTCGGATTTCGCGGCTTCGGGCTTTGCTTCGGTGCCTGAACCTTCCGCGGCCTTGGCCGGAGCGGCCTCGCCGGCGGACGAAGCGTCGGACATGGTGACCGCGGCATTCGCCGGCATGGCGCTGCTGGCGTCGGCGGTCTGGGTCAACTGGCCGTGGCCGACGGTCGATCGCAATTCGAGTTTCGTCTCAGCGGTATCGACCGGTTGGGTTGCCGGCTTGACGTCGGCGCCCTTGTCGGATTTCACGCCGAGCGGCGCATCCACTTGCGGGGCGTCGTTTGCAACCGGCACCACCTTTTGGGTCACGAGCAGCGGATGCGAGAAACTGGCGGGCGTCAACTCGCCGGGGGTGACGACCACCCGCGCGCCCATCCTGGTCCAGTTCCACATCTTCTGGGCAAACGCCATCGGCATGCGGATGCAGCCGTGCGACGCCGGATAGCCCGGCAGCACGCCGGCGTGCATGGCGACGCCGGACCAGGTGATCCGCTGCATGAACGGCATCGGCGCGCCGCTGTAGATGTTGGAGTGGTGCAGCTTGTGCTTCTGAATGATGCTGAACACGCCCATCGGCGTCGGATGACCCTTCATCCCCGTCGAGACCGGGCTTTCGGCAAAGAAACCGTTGGCGTCGTAAATCCTTACCTTCTGCTTCTCGATCGAGATCGCAATGATCAGCGGTCCGACCGGCTTGGCGACGGTGTTCTTTTCCGCCGCGGGCTTGGCGGTCGATTGCCGGCGCGGCCGTTGCCGGCGCGGCTGAACCGTCGGGCCCGGCCGGTAGTATCCGGGTTCGGAATACCCCCAGTAATAGAGGGCGGCTTCAGCCTGGGAGGCCGAGCCGATCGCTCCGGCCGCCGTCAAAGCCGCAATTTGCCAAAACCGTCCGGTCGCGATCGTCGCAACAGAAATCCGATGCCCGCCCACGCGCAATATCCTCGAATCCGAGCTTCAAATGGTTAGTAGTCGCAGAGGCGCAACATGTTCACCAGCATTGGCCCCGTGAAACTTGCGACTTTCGCTGCAAGAGTAGCAATAAAGCCTCACATTCGGTTAAACGGCCGCGGTTATTGGCTACCGCAAACCTTCCTGCGGGGCTCACGCCCACCTACATGGGTGGAAACCTCGCCAACGGAGACATCCATGACATGCAAAGCCCCCAGCCCGTATGACACCAAATGGAGGCTTTGGGCCTTGCTGGCGCTTGTATTGGCGTTGGCGCCGGCAGCGCCGGCATTCGCAGCCGAGGAGCCGGACCTGATCTTTCGCCGCTCGACCGTCTTCAAGTGGATCAGCCCCAATGACAAGCTTGCGACCTATGCCGTCGACGATCCCGAGGTCGAGGGCGTGGCTTGTCACTTCACGGTGCCGGAGAGGGGCGGCTTCAAAGGTTGGCTCGGGCTTGCCGAAGAAGTGTCAGATATTTCACTGGCTTGCCGCCAGATCGCTCCAATCCGCTTCAAGGGGAAGCTGGAGCAGGGCGACGATATGTTCCGGCAGCGCCGCTCGCTGTTCTTCAAGAAGATGCAGATCGTCCGCGGCTGCGACGCCAAGCGGAACGTGCTGGTTTACATGGTGTATTCGGACAAGCTGATCGAAGGGTCGCCGAAGAATTCGACCTCCTCGGTGCCGATCATGCCGTGGGGGGCCGCCGATGCCACCGTTCAGAAATGCGGCGAGTTCATCCACTGACCGGAACCAGAGGGAGGCGATCTCTATCGCTTGGTCGGGCCGGGGCGCACCCACGGTTCGGGCCGGGCCTTGGGCTCGCGGCAGCCAACCAGCTGGACGAATTTTTGCGGCGTCGAGTAGTTGCCGCTGTCGCCGCATTGCTGCGACATCGCGCCACAATTTCCCGGCCGCTTCATCCTGACGGTATTGGGAGCTTCGATCCGCGGCTCGCCCGGTTTGCGAGTCGAGGTTTCATTGCCAACATCGATGTTGCCATTGCCCACGACTGCGATCCTTTGCTGAAATTTCAATAACAACGTGCCAACGCTCCGAAAGGTTGCACGTCATTCGGGTGAGTCGGCTCCGGCGGGACTTCGGTTCAAGGTCGTCGCGTTGCCGAGGGGCCTTCTCCACCACAGAAACGTTAAGTTAAAGAGTCGGACAGAGCTTCGAACCGGCGGGTTCTTGCAGCCGTCTCACTGCGGCTCGCCGGTCCCGACCCCGGCGCCGGAACTGATGGCCGGGGTCGGCCAGTGAACGACTGCGGCTGGCCCAGCGGACCAGTCTCCCGTTGGGCCGGCTGAAATCATTAGAGTTTTCTGGCAATTGTTTCGTCCGGCGCCCGCCGACGAAACAATTCTCCCGGCGACGAAACCATTTCCCGCTTTTCGCGCAGACATCCGGAAACAACGGATGGTTATCAGGTTCCCCACCAAAACGGCGGGCTGCGCCGGCAAGCCCAACCGGAGACAGTCGAATGCGGACCTTCAGTTTCATCCTTGCCCTGGCGTTTGCGCTGACTGGCCCTTCGATGGCCGGTTCGTCGGATAGTGCTTTGCCGGGCATCGGTACCTTCGCCTATAACGGGTCGCCTTTCGCTACCTCTGCTCCCCAGGCTATCGTCGTTGCCGCCCGCTGAGGCGGGAGCCGAGTCAATCAAAGAAAGTTGCCGGTAAGGCCATCATGATTTCAAGCATCCGTTGCGCAGTGATCGTCGCCTCCCTCGCTCTGGCCGGTTCGGCGCAGGCTGAGGTCTCGCAGATCCCGATCCCGCAGACCAAGCTTCAGCAGATTCAATTTCGTTCGCTGTTCAAGATGCCCGATCCCCGCGGCGAGTTCGTGCGCCTGTGCTCGCCCCATATGCTCGGCCGCTGGGCGCATCCGGAATCCGTGTGCGGCTGCCTGCACGATTACGCCGCAGCCACCGTCGAAGACACCGACCTTCGCGAAGCGCTGCTGCGTGGCATCAGCGAGACCGGCGTGCCGACCATCGAGACCGAATGGGTGCCGCCGGCCAAGCAATCCCAGATCGGACCGACCTTCACCAAGATCGCGAAGCCGACGCTGCAATGCATGTTCGAGCCGCTGAACTGACAGCCGTAAACCTTTGGGCGACACCTGTGCTTGCAATGGCCCGCAGTTGCGGACTCGACACGGCAACAACCCCTGATGTAACCGTGGCAGCCTGAGGGGCCGGTCCAACGATCCGCCGGCATGAGGGGGCAAATGCAGCTACGGCGAATCCTGATGCCGTGCGCGGCGCTTGTCGCGCTGGCGTTCCCGGCCGCCGCCGCTCCCGATGAAGAGCTGTTGGGCAAATCGGCCGGCTATCCGATCGGCACCCGCGCCAGCTGGTTCTACGACGAAAGCGTGCGGGTTGGTTCGTTCAGCAACCTCGACACGCTGTTGCCCCACTACACGCTCAAGAAGGCAGCGTCAGCGCTGCCGCTTCCCGGCGCCGCCAGCCCGCCGAAGATCGAGTACCGGTTCGAGAACCGGACGCTGACGCTCGACGATTTTCTCGCACGCCAGCGCGTCACCGGCCTGCTGCTGATCAAGGATGGCGAAGTGCTGTTCGAGCGCTATCAATATGATCGCAAGCCGTCGCAGCGCTTCGTTTCCCACTCGATGGCGAAATCCATCGTCAGCATCGCAGTCGGGATCGCGCTGGCCGAAGGAAAGATCGCTTCGCTGGACGATTTGGTCTCCAAATACGTGCCGAAGCTTGCCGGCAGTCCATACGGTGAGACGTCGATCCGCAACGTGCTGAGAATGTCGTCCGGCGTCGCATTCAAGGAAGTCTATGACGGCAACGACGATCTGACGCGGTTCTCGGTGCTTCGAAACTGGCATGGATCGATCGAAGCATTGCGTGAATTCAGGGTTCGCGAAGCGGAGCAGGGCGCCCGCTTTCACTACGCCTCCAGCGAAACCGTCATCCTGGCGGTGCTGCTGCGTGCGGTGACCGGAACGTCGCTCAGCGAATACCTGACCGGACGGCTGTGGCAGCCGATGGGCGCGGAAGCCGACGCGACATGGGTCAAGACGCCGGATGGCATTGAAAGCGCTTCGGGAAGCTTCAATGCAACCCTGCGCGACTACGGACGGCTGGGCGTGCTGCTGGCCAATGACGGCGCGATCGGCGCGCGGCAGGTCGTGCCGAAAGATTATCTGCTCGAAGCGACCGACTGGCACCGGCAACCCGAAGCGTTCGCGCCGAGGCGCGCCACGCCGTTTTTCGGTTACGGCTACCAGTTCTGGACCTTTCCGGGCGAGAAGCGGAGGTTCGCCTTGCTGGGCGTCTATGGTCAGTCGATCTTCATTGATCCCGAACTCAACCTCGTGATGGTCGTTACGGCCGCGGCAAGGAACGCCAGCGTCGGAAAAGAGTCGTTCGCGGCGGAGCGCAGCGCGGTCTGGCGCGGAATTATCGGCAAATACGGAAGCTGGTAGGGACGCCGGTGCCCGCCGGGCGCGCCGGCCAAAGCTGGCTGCCAAGGCCGGCTGCGTCTAGCTAGCGCTTCCTGGACCCCAGGCGTGGAATGCATTTTCGCGCGGGGATGACTCTCGCTGTGGTCATCTGGGCGCCGGATACTTCCTTGATCTGGCCGGTGGGGCAGGAGCCGTCATCGACCAGGACGCGCTGGCCCAATCGCAGATTGACGATGTCCTGCTCGCGCGACACCTGTTCGGCCATCGCCGATGGCGCGAACGCGCACAGCGCGAAGGCTGCGAGCAGCAGCATCGACGATCGCCTGATCGGTGCAGTCTTCATATTTGGCCGCGCATCCTGTTTCACTTGTTCTGGATCGTCAGTCCGCCCGGGCCGACTTTGATCTGCAGGCCTTCCGGTTGCTTCCTGGCCTGATAGAGGTTGTAGCCGAGCACACCCACCGCAACGACCAGCACGCCGATGATGAGATAGAGGATATTGCGGTTGCCGGGCATCCGTGTCTCCATGGGCGCCGAAATCTCACCCCGGAGTGTATTGGCGCGGGTGCGATTCTGAAAGCGCCAACAGGAAAAGTGACGGAAATGAACGCTCTCGATACCAAGAAGAAAATCCTCGATGCCGTCGATGCCGGCTTCGAAGCACAGCTCGCCACCACCCGCGACTTTGTCGCGATTCCCTCGATCCGCGGCGCGGAGGGGCCTTGCCAGGACATGATCGGCGATCTGCTGCGCCAGCGCGGTTACGAGGTCGACGACTGGCATATCGATATCGACGAGCTGAAGGATCTGCGTGGCTTCGGGCCGATCGAGCACGATTTCTCCAGGGCGCGCACCGTGGTCGGCACCTATCGTCCGCAAAACAATACCGGCAAGTCGCTGATCCTGCAGGGACACTGCGACGTGGTGCCGACCGGGCCGCTGGAGATGTGGGAGACGCCGCCGTTCTCGCCTGTCATCAAGGACGGCAGGATGTATGGCCGCGGCGCCTGCGACATGAAGTCCGGCACCATCAGTGCATTGTATGCGCTCGATGCGATCCGGGCCGCCGGCCTCAAGCCGACCGGACGGATTCACTTTCAAAGCGTGATCGAGGAGGAGTCAACCGGCGTCGGTGCGCTCTCGACGCTGCAGCGCGGCTACCGTGCCGACGCCTGCTTCATTCCCGAGCCGATGTCCGGCAAACTGGTGCGTTCGCAGGTCGGCGTGATCTGGTTCCGCCTCAAGGTGCGCGGCCTTCCGGTGCATGTATTCGAGGCCGGCTCGGGCTCCAACGCGATTATGGCGGCCTATCATCTCATTCACAGTCTGGAAAAGCTCGAGACGGAATGGAACGAGCGCGCCAAGAGCGACCGCCACTTCAAGGCGGTGACGCACCCGATCAACTTCAATCCCGGGATCATCAAGGGCGGCGACTGGGCTTCCAGCGTGCCGGCGTGGTGCGACGTCGATTGCCGGATCGCGATCCTGCCGGGCTGGTCGGTCGCAGACTGCCAGAACGAGATCCTCGCCTGCGTTTCGGCGGCGGCGCGCGATCACCGCTTCCTTTCCAACAATCCGCCCGAAGTGGAATGGTCCGGCTTCCTGTCGGAGGGCTATGAGCTGAAGGATTCCGCCGAACCGGAGGCCGCGTTCGGCAAAGCCTATGACGCTGTCTATGGAGGCGCGGTGCCCGAAGGCGCCTTCACGGCGCTGACGGACACCCGCTTTTATGGGCTGAACTGCAACATCCCGAGTCTGTGCTTCGGCGCCAGCGGTGGGGCGATGCACGGTTTCAACGAATATGTCGATCTCGACTCGCTGCGCAAATCCACCAAGGCCATCGCGCTGTTCATCGCGGAGTGGTGCGGGGTGGAGGAGATTTAGACCAAGCCGGTGGTCTAACCACGTCATTGCGAGCCAACGGGTCGGCGCGAAGCGCCGCCCGATGACAGGCTCCGCGAAGCAATCCAGCTTTGGATTGCTTCGTCGCAAGAGCTCCCTTGCGCAAACGCTTCGCGTTTGTCGCAGGCAATGACGGTGGAGAGCGCGTAGGATGGGTGGTCATCATGTTTCGCAAAAGCGGTGATGGGTTTCGCGAATAGCTCAACCCATGCTACGAGCTGTTTTCCGAGGGACGTCGCCGGTCGCTTTCTAGGCCGTGTACTCATTAAGCGGCAGGCCGACTGATGTCCGCTCGCCCTCCAACAGCGGCGGAAAAGCGGACATCGCCCGAGGGCGCAGAAGGGCCAATAAAGTCATTTCCGCAATGCAATGGCGCAGGCGAACGCCAGCGCCCCGCCGACGGCTAAAGTGAAAAAGGCCAGACCCCACGACACAGAAGCGGGTGTCATGTCGAGCGCCATGCCGAACGCAATGGGCGACACGGAACCCGCGCCAATGCCCAAAATTGATCGCAAGCCAAGTGCCCGGCCCAGTTGCGATGCCGGCACTGCTTCGGTCATGGCGGAGGAAAGCACCGACGAGTCGCCAATGATCGCGAAGCCGTATATCCAGACCAGAGCAAGCATTAGCGCAACGTTGAGCTCACTCAGCCAGCCCACGACGAGGGAACAGGCGGCGCCGACCAGTGAAAACGTCACCAGAACCAGCTTAGCGCCAAAGTGATCGGCTGCGTACCCCGACAGGAACGAGCCGAAGAAGCCCGAGACGTGGAGCGTGACCGCTGTCCAAACGCCAACCTCGATGCCGGTCATTCGGCCTTGTGATAGCAACGACGCTGTCAGGAAAGCAGGGATCCATGTCCATGCTCCAAACAGCTCCCACGTATGGCCAATATATCCGAGAGTGAGAAGACGGGCCTGGCGCTTCCAAGGACGATCGTACGACGTCTTGATCAGGTCCATTTGCGCGACCTGATCGCGGGCGTTCCGCGTGGCGGCGATGCTGAGCGCCGAGCCGACAACCGCGACGCCAGCTGTGACGGCGAACGACAGTCGATAGTCCGCGACTGCGAGCATGGCGTTTGCAATAAGAATTGACATTACGTAGCCAGCTGACATGCCGGCGAGGATCCATCCGACAGCCGAAGCCCTCCGATTCGGCGGTGCGTTGGTCGAAGCAAGCATGATGGCAGGTGTGTAGGTGGCACCCTGGGCCAGCCCCAAAAGCGCCATGCATACAAGTGCGCTCTCGAAAGATCGTGCGACCGCGGCAAAGAAGAGAGCTGAAGCAGCGTTCGAAATTGCTGCCCAGGCGAACACGCTTTTTGCGCCGAACCTGTCACACAGAAAGGAGACGACGAGTAAGGAGACAGCAAACGAAGCTGTGAATGCTCCCTGAACCAAACCGGCCCGGGTTGCTGTCATTTGCCAAGCGTCCATGAGCCAACCCAGACACGCGGGATAAGTCATGAATACCGCGGTCGTGCATGCCCGAGCCAGGACAAGCATCGGCATGTTCACGGAAGACGGTGGCCCCGGCGGGGACCGTTCGAGTTCATAGGTCATGGATGCTTGGAGCGGAACAGCACTGTCAGGTCAATTTTGAACTTTGCGGCTCAAGTTCAGTACAATCCGGAATCTGTCAACTCTTGTGAGAACCCAATAGCTTGCTCTGCGACACGACCAGCGCCAATCCTGTTACTCGCAATAAAGCCCCGATCACCAACCGAACGGCACGTTGTCCCGTTACCGTCGGTGCCCATCTGAATATCGGCTTCCAAGCGCCAGCGCACGTAGGCAGTCACTTCGTGACGAAAGAGGTGCACCGTCGATGCTGTACCGTTACCTTTCGTCGCACCCGAATTTGAGCACGTTGCCCCAATGGCATTCGGGTGCAAAATACTTTGCGCTGAGCCCGGGAGTAGTGATGCACGGGCACCCTGATGGTCTCAGGCTTACGTGTTCTAATAGGGGACCCCTTGGATCGCTCATGGCAAAACACCGGATCTATACAACGAGCTTCGCCAGCATTTACCCACTTTACGTTGCGAAAGCAGAGAAAAAAGGACGCACAAAAGCAGAGGTCGATCAGGTCATCTCTTGGTTGACGGGGTATGGTCAGAAGGAGCTGGAAACTCAACTGGAAGAACAGACTGACTTTGAAACATTCTTTGCAAAGGCCCCTAAAATCAATCCTTCGCGAGCCTTGATTAAAGGCGTGGTTTGCGGTGTCCGAGTGGAGGATATCAAAGAACCAACTATGCGGGAAATTCGCTACCTGGATAAACTAATCGATGAGCTGGCGCAGGGAAAAACAATGGATAAAATTCTGCGAAAGAAATGATCCTCAGCGACCAACGTCCGTCCACCTGGCTCGGCGACGTTGCGCGAGTTGGCCGGCTCAATTCCCATTCTTTTCGAGCGCTGACCAGGAAGCCTCGTCGTTCAGAGCTTAAGCTCGCACCGATATTTACGTGCGGCTCGACGATGCGTAGCTCGCGGCCTTCCGACCATCTTTCAACCTAGGCGTCGCGCACTTCATGCGCCTGCATTGCACGCTGCCCCAGCAGCATATGATCTACATGGCGTTCATGCGGATCGCGCCATGGCTGCGGCAAATTAACCCGTCGGGCAAAATTTTGCTTTCGTCGTCGGGCAAATCACTTTTACGACTCCCGCCATCCTGTCCCCGAGGAAGGGACGTTGGCCATCGTCACCGAACGTTGGGATGGGATGCGGTGGACGCGGCGGCGTCGGGCGTGAGGTTTGTTCGCAGGGCGGTTTTCCGTGAGCGGACAGCGGCGCGCAGGACGTACGATGCTGAAGCGTACGGCGAAGTCGTGTGGATCTGACGCCTCAGTGGTTGGCGTCAAGTCTTGCGGAGGTGCTGAAAGCCCGACCGGGCCGAGGTGCCGGCTTCCGTAAGGCGACGGGGGCAAGAAAGCCCGATACCCCGGGGTGAGCGCGATATAAGCCTTAAAGCCAGTGCGCAGGG
>JBAQER010000326.1:0-3660 GCA_049286845.1 Bradyrhizobium sp. | reverse complement strand
GTTGTGCGACGAACTATCCTCGGGTCATCCCCCGCGAACGCACGGCCTTCGCAGGGACGACGTCGAGAGATGACGGCTAGAGCCTTTTCCGTTCCGATTGAATCGGAACGGGGCTCTATCTTTTTGTTTGACGCGTTTTCTTCACGCGAACCGGTATCCACCCCCGGATCAAGTCCGAGGGCATGCTTCGCTTGAAAACGCTCTAGTTCAATCCTGAATCCCGTAGCGATGCAGGTCGTTGCCGTAGGTGTCGAGCCAGCTCTTGGCGCGCTCGACATGGGCACATTCCCGGGCGACCACCCGCCAGAACCGTGCCGAGTGATTCATCTCGACGAGATGCGCCACCTCGTGGGCGGCGAGATAATCGAGCACGTATGGCGGCGCCAGGATCAGCCGCCACGAGAACGACAATGAGCCGGCCGAGGTGCACGAACCCCAGCGGCTCGACTGATCGCGGATCGACAGCCGCTTCACTTTCACGCCATAGGCCCCGGCGTAGACCAGCGATGCCTTGTGCAGATCGTTGCGCACTTCGCGCTTCAGGTAATCGTGGACCCGCCGCTCGATATGCTCGGCCCCGCCGGCGACGCAGAGAATCCGCTCGCCGCTTTCGCGGGTTTCCGTCCACACCGTGCCGCGCACGCCGGCGCGATGCACGATCTTGTGCGCGACACCGCGCAGCGGCACCACGGTTCCCGGAAGAAAGGGGGCGGCTTTCGGCAACCGGCCGAGGCGCGCGGCGATCCAGCCGCCATGACGCTGGGCGAAGTCCTTGGCGTCGGCGATGGTGCCGCGCGGCGGCATGGTGAGGATCGCTTCACGGTCGCTCGGATGGATGCGCAAGGTGTAACGCCGCGCGCGGCGATGCCGGCGCAGCCTGACCGAGTAGATCTGCGAGCCGTGCTTGACCAGAAGTCGAGAAGGTTCGGCGGGCCGCCGATAAAGGAGGGCGCGAGTGGCCATGTCTGCAAGTCCGGGGATCAGGAGTTCGCCCGGATTCTGCCATATCCGCCGCCAGTGAAATCGCTCGGCGCAAAAACAAATCATTTGCCCAATATACAGGGGCAACCCGCCCGGCCGCCCCTACAGGATGGGCCTGGAACAAATAATTTTGGCTGGAACCGGGCCCGGAGACGGCCTTGAAGGAATGAGGTAAAACTCATTCCTTTAACGGACCGGGAATCCGGGTTTCCTTGCGCCAATTCAGGGGGTTACGGATCGCGCCGAATCAACGCCGCGATCGCCGTTCGAAGCGGCAGCTCTGCTTCGAACCCATTCGTTCGACGCCTATTCGGCGGCGAAGGCCAATTTGGGCTTCACGTTCGCCGCCGACCTCATGAAATCGGAAATGCGTGGCACGATTTCCGACTTGAAGCGGGAGCCGTTGAACACGCCGTAATGGCCGACGCCCTTCTGTACGTAATGCACCCGGCGGTGGTCGGGAATCGAATTGCACAGCGCGTGGGTCGCTTCGGTTTGCCCGAGACCGGAAATGTCGTCGTTCTCGCCTTCGACCGTCATCAGCGCCACCCGCGTGATCTTCGACGGGTCGACCAGCTTGCCGCGATGGGTCATTTCGCCCTTGGGCAGCGCATGCTTGACGAACACGGTGTCGACGGTCTGCAGATAATACTCGGCGGTCAGATCCATGACGGCGAGATATTCGTCATAGAAATCGCGGTGCTTGTCGGCCATGTCGCCATCGCCCTTCACCAGATCCTTGAACAGGTTCTTGTGGGCGTCCATGTGACGGTCGAAATTCATGCTGATGAAGCCGTTGAGCTGCAGGAAGCCCGGATAGACGTCGCGCATCACGCCCGGATGCGGAAACGGCACCTTGGTGATGACATGGGCGCGGAACCAGTCGATGCCTCGTTCCTGGGCGAGATTGTTGACGGCGGTCGGATTGCGGCGGGTATCGATCGGGCCGCCCATCAGCGTCATCGACAAGGGAACAAACGGATCGCGTTCGGCTTCCATGACGGAGACCGCCGCCACCACCGGCACCGAGGGCTGGCACACCGCAATCACGTGCATGTTGCCGCCGAGCACATGCAGCATCTCGATGACGTAATCGACGTAGTCGTCGAGATCGAAGCGGCCCTCCGTCAGCGGCACCATCCGCGCATCGGCCCAGTCGGTGATGTAGACCTCGTGGGTCGGCAGGAATGCCTCGACCGTGCCGCGCAGCAGCGTCGCGTAGTGGCCGGACATCGGCGCCACGATCAGCACCCGCGGCTGGGGGCTGCGCAAGGGACGGGTCAGCTTGCGATCGAAGTGCAACAGCCGGCAGAACGGCTTTTCCCAGATCGACCGGACTTCGATCGGCGTCCGGATGCCGTTGACCTCGGTGTCGTCGAGGCCCCATTCGGGCTTGCCGTAGCGGCGCGTGGTGCGCTCGAACACTTCGCAGCCGGCGGCGATGGATTTGCCGAACTCGGTGTGCGACCACGGATTGAGCGGATTCTGGAACAGAATTTTCGTGGCGTCCGTTACGGCGCGCGCCGGGTTGAGCGACGCGTGCGCCATTTCGTACATCCAGTACATCGGCGTCGTCAGCGCCGGACTGCCTTCGGCCACCAGTGGCGGTGCGCCGCCAAACTCACCAATCGGCATGTATTCCTCAAATCCGCTTTTGCATCGCAGCATACTGCATAATGCGTAATTAAGCGTCAATGCACAGATCGGTATATCTACCCGCCCGGAGGACCGTAAATCCACGGATTCCGTGGGATAACCCGGCTTTTATTCGCCGCCCTGGAGCAGCGAGCCGTGGCGCCGGGCGCTCTTCAAAAGGGCAAGAAATATCGCGAATGACGTAATCAGGAGCACGGCGTTGATCGCCAGCGCCGACAGCATCAGGTCGGTCCGGAGCACCTTGTCGATCAAAAGCGCCCGCATCCCCTCGAATACATAGGTCGGCGGCAGCGACCAGGCGACATATTGCAGCCAATGCGGCAGCACCGTCACCGGATAGTAGACGCAGGCGAGCGGCATCACCCCGAACATCAGCGTCCAGACGATGCTCTCGGCACCCAGGCCGTTGCGCAGCACCAGCCCGGAGACGAAAATCCCGAGCGACCAGCTGGTGAATATCAGATTGCAGAAGAAGGCGATCAGCGGCAGCCCGAAGCCGTACAGATTGAAGTCGAAGAAGAACATCGCCAGCAGCGTCATCGGAATGACGCCGATCGCGAGCCGGATCAGGCTCATCACCATCAGCGCGATCAGAAACTCGATCGGCTTCAACGGGCTCATCATCAGGTTGCCGAGATTGCGCGCCCACATCTCCTCGAGAAAGGAGATCGAAAAGCCGAGCTGGCCGCGGAACAGGATGTCCCACAGGATCACCGCGCCGATCAGGGTGCCGCCGGCCTGCGCGAAAAACCCGGCATTCTGCGAGATGTAATTCTGCAGGAAGCCCCAGGTAATGATCTGCAGCGCCGGCCAATAGATCAGTTCCAACAGCCGCGGCCACGACGACAGCAGCAGATACCAGTAGCGCAGGATCATCGCATTGATGCGATGCGGCGCGATGCCGCCGGGCAGGACAAGCTGGCTCACGGCGTGCCCTCCTGAATGCGCCCGCGTGCGACGTCGAGGAACACCTGCTCCAGCGTCGTCCGGTTATAGCGGGCCATGATCTGGTCGGGACTGTCG
>JBAQER010000325.1:0-3115 GCA_049286845.1 Bradyrhizobium sp. | reverse complement strand
GAAGGTCTACTCTGAGCTCGGACGGCTGCGCGTCGTCAAGGATGAGGCCGCGCGCAATGGCCGCCAGATGAGCATCGCGGTGGCCGGCTGCGTCGCGCAAGCCGAGGGCGATGAGATCATTCGCCGCGCGCCTGTCGTCGATGTCGTGGTCGGCCCGCAGAGCTATCATCATCTGCCGCAGCTGCTGGCGCGGGCGAAGAGCCACGGCCGCGCGCTGGAAACCGAATTCCCGGTCGAGGACAAGTTCGGCTTTCTGCCGCCGCCGAAGCCCGACGCGATCCGCGCGCGCGGCATCTCGGCCTTCGTCACGGTGCAGGAAGGCTGCGACAAGTTCTGCACGTTTTGCGTCGTGCCCTATACGCGCGGCGCGGAAGTCTCGCGCCCGGTCGCCAGAATCGTCGATGACGTGCAGAGGCTCGCCGACAATGGCGTGCGCGAAATCACTTTGATCGGCCAGAACGTCAATGCCTATCACGGCGAGGGCATGGACGGCCGGACTTGGTCGCTCGGCGCGCTGCTGCGTCGCCTGGCCGAGATCCCGGGCATTGCGCGCCTGCGCTACTCCACCAGCCATCCCCGCGATGTCGACGACACCCTGATCGCGGCGCACCGCGATCTGCCCGGGCTGATGCCATTCGTGCACCTGCCGGTCCAGTCCGGCTCCGACCGGATTCTGGCGGCCATGAACCGCAAGCACACCGCCGACGATTACCGCCGCGTCATCGACCGGTTCCGCGCGGTCCGGCAAGATATTGCATTTTCATCGGATTTTATCGTGGGTTTCCCCACCGAGACTGAGGAAGATTTTTCGGCGACCCTCGCGCTGGTCCGCCAAATCGGATACGCTGGCGCTTATTCGTTCAAATATTCGCCGCGGCCCGGAACGCCGGCGGCGGACATGCGGGAGACGGTGTCAGCGGCAGAAATGGACGAGCGATTGGTGCGGCTCCAGGAATTGATCGACAGCCAGCAATCGGCCTTCAATGCGGCTGCGATTGGCAACACCGTCGATGTGCTGTTCGAACGCGCCGCCCGCAACCCCGGCCAGATTGTCGGCCGTACCGCCTATCTGCAGCCGGCGCATGTGATGGCGTCCCCCGACATCATCGGACAGGTGCTGCCGGTGACCATCGCCAGCCTCGAGCGCTACAGCCTGCTCGGCGAGCTCGCTGCCCCTGCTTCTTCTCGAATGACCGATTTTTCTCAAACGACCGATTCTTCTCAAACCACCATGGGAGCCTGAACCCTTGCCAAAAAGCGCATCGGATTCGCCTTCACTCGCTCCCAGCCGCAAATTTGACCGCGACATGCAAATCCCGCCCGAGACGCAAGTCGTCATCGATTTCGACGACAACCGCGCGGCCTCCGCCTTGGTCGGACCCTACGGACAGAACCTGGCGCTGGTCGAGCGGCGGCTCGGCGTCGTGGTCGATTCGCGCGGCAATCACATCACCATCGCCGGATCGCGCGACGGCTGCGACGCCGCGCGGCGCGTGCTGGAGACGCTGTATGCGCAGGCCACCCAGGGCCACGATCTGGCGCAGGGCGATGTCGAGGGCGCGATCCGCGCCGTGATCGCGCAGGGTTCGCTGTTCGAATTCGACGCCAAGACGGCAAAATCGGCGTTCGAGACCATCAACCTGCGCAAGCGTCCGGTGCGGGCGCGCACCGCCGCCCAGGATTCCTATATCCGCGCGCTCAAGCGCCACGAACTGGTGTTCGGTATCGGTCCCGCCGGCACCGGCAAGACCTGGCTCGCGGTGGCGCACGCAGCGCAATTGTTCGAGCGCAAGGAAGTTGATCGCATCATCCTGTCGCGCCCCGCGGTCGAGGCCGGCGAGCGGCTCGGCTTTCTGCCCGGCGACCTCCGGGAGAAGGTCGATCCCTACCTGCGGCCGATCTACGATGCGCTGTACGACCTGATGGATTCGCGGATCGTCGAGCGCGCACTGCAGGCCGGCGAAATCGAGATCGCGCCGCTCGCCTTCATGCGCGGCCGCACGCTCACCAACGCCGCCATCATCCTCGACGAAGCCCAGAACACCACCTCGATGCAGATGAAGATGTTCCTGACGCGGCTCGGCGAAAACAGCCGCATGATCATCACCGGCGATCCCTCCCAGGTCGATCTGCCGAACGGCCAGACCTCGGGACTTGCGGAAGCCGCGAGACTGCTGGACGGCGTCGAGGGCATCGCGCAGGTGAAATTCACCGCCGAAGACGTGATCCGCCACGAACTGGTGGCGCGGATCGTCGCCGCCTATGAAGGATTGCCGCAGCGACCGGCAACCAGCAAGCAGTGATGCGAGAATTGACCGACGAAAGCGCGCCGGAAGCCAATTCCGGCCGCAACAGAAATTCCGGACCGATGCCGCCCATTGCGCTACCCATGACCGAGGTTCTCGTCGTCGCCGATTGCTGGCAGGCCGAGCCCGACGCCGAAGCCGTCGTCCATCGCGCCATCGCGGCGGCGGCCGAGACCGTCGATGCCGATACCGGCGACGCCGAACTCGCGGTCATGCTGACCGACGATGCCGGCATCCGCACGCTGAACAGCAACTGGCGCGGCATCGACAAGCCGACCAACGTGCTGTCGTTTCCGGCGCTGCAGCCGACCGGCGCAGGCGGCCCCGACGATGCGCCGCGCATGCTCGGCGACATCGCCATCGCCTACGAGACGACGCGCAAGGAAGCCGATGACGAACAAAAGCCGTTCGATCATCACCTCAGCCATCTGGCGGTCCATGGCTTCCTGCACCTGGTCGGCTACGATCACGAGAAAGACGACGACGCCGAAGCCATGGAAACGCTCGAGCAGCAGATCCTGGCGCAACTCGGCATTCCCAATCCGTATGCGGATCGCGATCCCGATGCGGACCGGGAGCGGATGGACTGAGATGCCGGACTCCGAACCGACCCAGGACAACACGAGAGACAATCCGCGCGACACCCGCAACCTGCCGGCGGTGGTGCAGGACGGCGAGGTGCTGCGTCCGGCTGCCGACAACTGGCTGATGCGGGCGATCCGCACGCTGTTCGGCTGGAAGCCGGGATCGGTCCGCGACGATCTGCAGGTGGTGCTCGACGCCTCCACGCCCGACGATGTGGGATTTTC
>JBAQER010000324.1:0-4275 GCA_049286845.1 Bradyrhizobium sp. | reverse complement strand
GCGATGGCTCAGCCTCGCGTCAGGACCATGACGAGGCGATCCGCCCGCTTGCCTTGCTTGAAATGCTGTTCGACGATTTCGTCGATATCCTCCGGCGTGGTCGGTCGATACCAGACCCCCTCGGGATAGACGACCATCAGCGGACCAGCCTTGCAGAAACCAAGACAGCCGGAGGCAGTGAAGCCGACCTCGGCCAGTCCTTCGGTCTCGATCGCCTTGCCCAGCCGGTCCCATAGCGGCTGGGCGCCCAAGGCCCCGCAGCTTCCGCGCGGATGGCCCGGCGGCCGCTGCGTGTGGCAGGCAAAGACGTGATGTTTATAGACCTGCGGGAGGTCGAAATCCGATGCTTCCGCGATATCAGCCATATCTGTCATGTCGTGGTCGCAATTCCCTTGTCGCTCAACAACGCCTTGAGTTCTCCGGCCTGAAACATTTCCCTGACGATGTCGGAACCGCCGAGGAATTCGCCCTTGACGTATAGCTGCGGGATGGTCGGCCAGTTCGAGAAGGTCTTGATACCCTCGCGAATTTGCGGATCGGAGAGCACGTCAACGCTCTTGAACGGCACCGCTAGGCTGGAGAGGATTTGCACCACGGCTGCGGAAAACCCGCATTGCGGCGCGGCCGGAACGCCCTTCATGAACAGCACGACGTCGCTGCTCCCAATCACGCCCTTGATACGCTCGGCCGTTGAACTCATCATTTTGTGCTCCTCGATGGTTGATTGCGTTTGGCTCGCCAGATTCCGACGAGGGCCGCTACTTCGGCGTCACGGTTTCGAGAGCCAGCGCATGGAGGGCACCCCCCATCTGCCCCTGCAGCGCGGCGTAGACCATCTGGTGCTGCTGAATCCGGCTTTTGCCGGTGAAGGCCGCGGAGGTGACGCGTGCGCCGTAATGGTCGCCGTCCCCGGCGAGGTCCACGACGACGACATGCGCATCCGGGAAGGCCTGCTTGATGAGACGTTCGATGTCCGGTCCGGCCATTGCCATCGCGTTCGCTCCTGCTGTGACGATCTTCTCCTGGCTTCTCCTTGCAAGGTCCAAACCAACTCGCCAACAGCAGCGGGCTCTCGCCGCAACGCTGGAATAGGTCTTCGATTTTCACATTTGGCGCTAAAGGCACGCCGTCGGATGTCGGGTTTGCGACATCCAACGCCGGCACTGTTCCGGATATGACGCATGTCCCGCGTCCGATCACGACGGAGACACCAAATCCGCACTGGAATGTCGCATCCGGTCGATCGCAGCGGTTTTCTATCTCTTCTATTCTGGCCTCGATCTCCCCGGCCCGGCTCTTGCTTCCAGCATGGAACTCGACGGCCAGCCATGAGAACCCAGGCTATGCGGCTCAATTCACCTGATCGATTCGCCGTGATCCTCGGCACCAACGAGATTGCTTCGGCCGTCGCGGTCCTGCTGCGCCGCAACGCTTATGAGGTTGTACTGTCGCACGATCCATTGCCACCCGTCATCCGGCGAAAAATGGCCTTCCATGACGCGCTGTTCGAGGATGCGGTCAGCGTTGCCGGCGTTGCAGCCCAGCGTGCCGACACCGGCTTCGAAATTCGCGCCAACCTCGGACGCGCGCCCGGCGTTCTCGTCACCGAGCTTGGGCTGCTTGATCTCATTGTCCTGCGCAGCCTGGATATTCTGGTGGATGCCAGGATGCAGAAATATCTCGCCACCCCCGATTTGCGCCGCCTAGCCCGTCTGACGATCGGTCTCGGCCCAGGCTTTTGCGGCGGCACCAACTGCGACGTCGCGATCGAAACACGGCCGGGCAAAGCGGGACAGATCATCCGACACGGCGCTGCGGATCCGCCGGATGGAGTTTCGCGCCGCCTTGGAAGCCATTGGGCGGAACGCTTCGTCCGCTCGGAATGCTCCGGCCGGTGGCAGACGGCAATCGAAATCGGCACGCGTGTCTTCAAGGATTACGTCGTCGGCCATCTTGGAAGCATCCCGGTACGCGCGCCGTTCGACGGTATCCTGCGAGGCGTCGTCCGCGACGGGACCGAAGTGCCCTCGGGCGTCAAGCTTCTCGAAATCGATTCCCGCGGGCGCAAGGCGAACTGGACCGGCATCGACAGCCGGGGCCAGCTCATTGCGAACGCCGTGGCGGAAGCCATCTCACGGCATCAGCCGAATGTTCCGGATAAAACCGGGCAGACGCTTCACCTCGTCAAGTGAGCGCAGCGATGAGCGCCACGAACAACGTTCCGGGCCTCACATGACCGAGCTGTTCGCAGAACGCGACACGATCAATTTCGGAGACCTGCCCGAAGACGTCGACGCGCTGCTGCAACAGGGCGTCGCGGTCTATCGTCATGATCGCGCGCAGGCGGACCGGCTGTTTCGGCAGGCGCTGGCGGCGGCGCCGGCGCAGCTTCCGATCTACTTCTGCCTGTACAAGATCCACACCTATCAGGGCCATCTCGACCAAGCGCAGATCGCGGCAGAGAGCGGCCTTAGGGAAGCGGCAAGCCAGGCAGGATGGGACGCCGACTGGCAGCAATGGCAGCCGCAGGGCGTTGTTCCCGATGGCCCCGGCCGTTTCGCGCTCTACACCTTGAAGGCGCTCGCTTTCATCCATCTGAGGCAGAACGACCCGCATCGGACCAACCAGATGCTCGCAGCTTTGCAGCGGCTGGATCCCGCAGGCGCCGTCGGGTGGCCGGTCGTCGCGGCACTGGCCGAGGGCGTCAGTTGAGAAGCCGGCTGGCATCGACCTTGCAGAGAATGATTCGCAAGGGCTGAGACGAGGGGATGCTTACAGGACGGAGACCGGCGAATGACCTTGATGGACGATCGCAGCATTGATGTCGCCTCGCGGACGCTTGCGACCGGTGACGCACTGACGCCTCCCGCGGCAGGCTTGAGCGGCCTGACCGAGCGCATCATCGCAGCGCTGCGCACGGTGCATGATCCCGAGATACCGGTAAACATCTATGATCTCGGGCTGATCTACCGGATAGAGCCGAGACAGCAGGGCCTGGTTGAAATCGACATGACACTCACGGCGCCCGGCTGTCCCGTCGCCGGCGAAATGCTGAAGTGGGTCGAGACCGCCGTCAGCGGCGTCGAGGATGTCGGTGCCGTGGATGTCAGACTTGTGTTCGATCCGCCCTGGGACAAGTCACGAATGTCGGAAGACGTTCAACTGGAGCTGGGCCTGATCTGAAGTCCGCCTTTGCAGCAACAGAACCGAGAAACGAGGACACCATGATCGAGCTGACAACCGGCGACGGACGCAAGCTTTCCGCCTATCGGGCCGATCCCGACGGGACGCCCAAAGGTGCCGTCGTCGTCGTTCAGGATTGCTTCGGCATCACCCCCCAGATTCGAAAGATCACAGACGAATTCGCCGCGAAGGGCTACCTCGCCATTGCGCCAGCGCTTTTCGACTCCGTGAAGACGGACGTCGCACTGGCATATGATGAAGGCGGCCTCGCCGAAGGCGCCAACCTGATGCAGCAGGTCGGCACAGACCACGCGATCGGCGACATTCAAGGGGCGGTGGATGCCGTCAAGAGCGCCGGCAAGGTGACGATCGTCGGTTATGGCTGGGGCGGATACCTCGCCTACGTGTCCGCCAATCGCGTCAGCGGAACAGCATGCGCCGTCGGATATTATGGCGACGGAATCGTCGACGACTATCGCGGGAAGCGCAAGGTTCCCACCCTGCTGCATTTTGGCGAGGCCGATCCCTTGATCCCCTTCGAAAAGATCAACCAGTTTCGATCCCACCGGCCGGATGTCAGCGCGTTCTCGTATCCGGGCGCTGCGCACGCGTTCAACTGCGATGACCGCGACAGCTATCACGGCGAGGCGACGAAAGCGGCGCTCGAACGGACGCTGGTGTGGATCTCCCAATATGTCGAGGGCCAACCCCCGATCGCCCTGAAGAATGCCGGGGCCTACGCCCAGGCCAAGGTCGAGAAGAAAAAGAAGAAGAAAGAAGGCGCCGACGATCTCGGACCGCCGATGGATTGATGATCCCGGGGCCCGCTATGTGGCGATCACCACCAAGGGCGGCACACTGGTTCACGAGGGCACGTTCTACAAGAGCGTCTCCGACATCGAAAAGGCTGGTATCAAGGCCCCGCTCGTTGCCGGTGCACACCCCTGGGGCCGGCGGGAAGACGGATTCTAGTTATCGGACTTGATGGAAAGGAGAAAAGAAATGCTTCCGACCACCATTGTCATCGACGAGGCGCCGCGATGCGTCGTGCGTCCGACCGACACCAAGGACCTCAATCGTTTCATCCGAAAT
>JBAQER010000323.1:0-4532 GCA_049286845.1 Bradyrhizobium sp. | reverse complement strand
GATCTGGACAAGGAAGTGTACACGAGCCGGGGAAGCTGTCGATGGAAATCAAAATCCTGCGCTCATATTTCGCAGCCATGTGTAACCAATCGTGAGTAGGGAACCGCGCCCGCTTGCGCGAGGGCCCGGCAAGGAGGATATTCTCCCAGCGGCTTCCCTAACCTTTCGCAACCTCATCGCGTTTTTCAGTTAACGTACACCATGACCGACGAAGATGAGCGCGAGCTCGAAACCGAACTCGCACGGCTGCAGCAGGAACACCGCGACCTCGACGCGGCGATCGACGCGCTGCATCAGTCGCCCGCGCCGGATTTGTTGCGGCTGCAGCGGTTGAAGAAGCGCAAGCTGCAGCTGCGCGACCGCATCGCGTTCATCGAAGACCAGATCACGCCCGATATCATCGCGTAGGCCGTCATTCCGGAGCACGCGACGTATTCCGGAACACGCGCCGTTCGCCGGAAACGACGGCGTTCAAATTCACCCCCCGCCCATCAACTCCCGCAGCAGGCCCGTCACTTGGTTCGGGCTGTAGGGCTTGGGCAGGAACCGGCCGCCTTCGGGCAGATCGATTTCCCGGACATGGTGGTGGCCGGAGGTGGCGACGATCTTGATCGGCGGCCAGCGGCCCCTGACCGCGCGGGCGAGTTTCAACCCGTCCATCGAGCCCGGCATCTGGATGTCGGTAAACACCACCGTGATGTCCGGGCGGGTTTCGAGAATTTCGATGGCCTGGTCGGCATTGGCGGCTTCGAGAACTTCGAACCCGGCTGCCTTGACCATGTCGGTCGCGTCCATTCTCAGCAGAAACTCGTCCTCGACGATCAACACCACGCGTGTGGTTTCGGCCAGGCCCATACGTTCCACTCCTTACGAATAGGCATTAAGCGCTGGATATTGTTTTCGTTCCCGTCCCGGACTTCCGAACCGCGCCACCGCTGGCGGTGCCGTGCTCACCCTGTCCTGGGCAGGGCGCCGTGGAAAACCGGCAACCACCCCCTCAGGAGCAGCTTGACTCGACGAGAACAAAATAGGAACATTTCCCACCACCCCTCAATCAGCCCGAGAATTTCGCCATGTCCGAATCCGCTGCCCTGCCCGACATCGATCGTTACGAACAGGCCTGCGACCAGGCGATCGCCATGTGCGACGGAAACCTGCGCAGCACGATCAAGGCGCTGATCATGGCGAACGAATATCTGGAAACGGAATTGCAGGAACTGCAGGCGGCGGTCGCATGCGGCTGCGCGCCGCGCACCAACAGCGACGCCGCCTGAGCGATCAACCGAAGCCGGAGCGCTCCCGATGGCCGATGTCACCTATTACGTTGCGATGCCCTTCCTGCAGGACGACACCGGTTCGCCGGTCGCGGGTGCGGCGGAAGAATGCCAGAGTTCGTCGGGCGCGTTGCGACGCGCGGAAGCCTTGTCGCGGGTCGCAGGCTCGATCGGCGCGGTTGCGTTCAGCCGCACCGGTGATCCCATGATCGGCGAATTCGGCGACGCCCAATTGATCCGGAAATTCGGCAGCGTGCCGGACGATCTGAGCGGGCTGTAGCGCGTATTCCGCAGGTGCCGGAACCGGTCTTGCGAGAAGAAGCAAAATCAGAGTTCGCCGCAGCTTATCGCATCACGTTTCGTGCCGCCGCTGTGCCTTACGCACATACATCGCGCTGTCGGCTTCTTCCAGCGCCCGGCCAGCTTCCGCATGCGGCCCGAGAATGGCGACCCCTGCCGACGCGCCGGCCGTGATGGGGCGACCGCGAAAGGTGAAGCTGAGCCGGTCGACGGCCTGCTCCAGTGCGGCTGCCTTGGCCCTCGCATCGGTCTCGCTCAGGTTCCACAGCAACAGCGCGAACTCGTCGCCGCCCAGCCGCCCGATCACGTCGGACGATCGCACCTGGCTCAACAGCGCCGAAACCACGGCCTTCAACACCTGATCGCCCGCAGCGTGCCCGAAGGCGTCATTGATCGGCTTCAGGCGATCGACGTCGAGCACGATCAGCGCGCCGCTGGCA
The DNA here is from genome assembly GCA_049286845.1 of Bradyrhizobium sp. Taxonomy (GTDB): domain Bacteria; phylum Pseudomonadota; class Alphaproteobacteria; order Rhizobiales; family Xanthobacteraceae; genus Bradyrhizobium. The sequence goes on along the minus strand of JBAQER010000323.1, from coordinate 2,518 downwards.
TGATAGCGTTTGATATAGGCGATCGAGCGATGGAGCTCGCGCTCGAAGCCTCGCCGGTTGGGAATATCCAGCAGGAAGTCGATATCGGCGGAAGCCTGCAGTTCCTCGATTCGCGCCAGGGCCTTGGCGAGCTCGGCCCGGAGCCGGCGGATCGTCAGCCTGGTATCGTCGGACGCGGCCGAAAGCCGGGGCTGGGATGCTGGTTCCTTCGCTGCCCTGGTGCGCTTTGGGGCGGCCTTGCGTCCCGCCACGCTGCTTTTGCCGCGTTTCGCCGGGCCCGGAGCCGTCGCCCTGGTTTTCTTCTTCATGGGCATCCTCGGGGTCGGATCCAGCTTCACTGGATCGGACCCCTGGTTTGTTGTCTTGCGCATGATCTTTTCCGAAAACCGGTATCCACTTCTCGGGATCATGCTTTAAGAAGGCTTGCCGGAATTCACCAAGACAGGATAGTCCATTCCGGACCCCTTGCCACGCCTTGGCCAGACCTCGGACCGATCCTATAATCCGGCCTATGTTTTTGGATTCCCGAAAAGAATTGACCTCATGACCGCCCCCGTCGCCATCATCATGGGAAGCCAGTCCGACTGGGAAACCATGCGCCATGCCGCCGAGACGCTCACAGCCCTCGGGGTTGCCTGCGACAAGCAGATCGTCTCGGCGCACCGCACCCCGGACCGGCTGTTCGCCTTTGCCAGGGGCGCTAAGGCTGCCGGTTTCAGGATCATCATCGCCGGCGCCGGAGGCGCGGCCCACCTGCCGGGCATGGCTGCATCGCTGACGGAACTGCCGGTGTTCGGCGTTCCCATCGAATCCAAGGCGCTGTCCGGGGTCGATTCGCTCTATTCCATCGTCCAGATGCCCGCGGGCGTTCCGGTCGGGACGCTGGCGATCGGCAAGGCCGGCGCCATCAATGCCGCGCTGCTCGCAGCCAGCGTGCTCGCGCTGAACGACCCGGCGCTGGCGGCAAGACTGGCGGCCTGGCGCAAGGCGCAGGCCGAGGCGGTGGCCGCACGCCCGGAGGGTTCTGCGTGACGGCCTTACATCGGGTGAAGCTGAAACCCGGCGACACCATTGGAATTCTCGGCGGCGGACAATTGGGCCGGATGCTGGCCATGGCGGCGGCGCGGCTCGGGCTGCGCTGCCAGGTGTTTTCGCCGGACCCGGATTCGCCGGCATTCGACGTGGTGCTGAACGCGACTTGCGCCGAATATGCCGACGTCGAGGCGCTGGAGCTGTTCGCAGGCGACGTCGACGTCATCACCTACGAATTCGAGAATGTGCCGGCGGCGACCGCGATGGTGCTGGCGGCGCGGCGTCCGGTATTGCCGGCGCAGAAGATCCTGGAAACCACGCAGGACCGGCTGATCGAGAAGGACTTCGTGAAGAAGCTCGGCATCGGCACGGCCGACTACGCCGATGTCTCCTCGATCGAAACCCTGCGCGCCGCCATCGCGCGTATCAAGCTTCCCGCCGTCATCAAGACCCGCCGCTTCGGCTATGACGGCAAAGGTCAGGCCATCATCCGCGAGGGCGACGACATCGTCCAGGTCTGGCAAGACCTCGGCACTAAATCCGCGATCCTCGAAGCCTTCATTCCGTTCGATCGCGAGATCTCCGTGATCGCCGCGCGTTCCGCCGACGGTACGGTCGAATGCTACGACGTCACCGAAAACGAACATCGCGATCACATCCTGAAGATCTCGCGCGCGCCGGCCGATATCCCGGAAGAGCTGGCGGCAGAAGCGCGCGGCATCGCCGAGAAGATCGCCAGCGCGCTCGACTATGTCGGCGTGCTGGGGGTCGAGATGTTCGTGGTGCAGGGAGCGGGCGGGCCGCAGGTTCTGGTCAACGAGATTGCACCGCGGGTGCACAATTCCGGGCACTGGACGCTCGACGGCGCGTCGATCTCGCAATTCGAGCAGCATATCCGCGCCATCGCCGGCTGGCCGCTCGGCAAGCCGGTCCGCCACGGCCCGGTCACCATGACCAACCTGATCGGCGACGATATCAACGACTACGAGCGGTGGCTGACCGTGCCCGGCGCGACCGTGCATCTCTACGGCAAGGGCCCGGCGCGGCCGGGCCGCAAGATGGGGCACGTGACGCAGGTCGGCGCCGTACCGCCCAAAACCGGCTGATCGGGATCAAAAAAGGCTGATTTGGCCCCGCGAAACCGGCTCATTTGGGCTCTCGCCGGTGGACATTGCCGGCTTTGTCTGATACATCCGCGCGCTCAGGGTTAAGGGCTTGGCCTTTCGCCAGCTTTTCGCTTTACCAGAATTCAAATCCGACCAATTGAAAGAGGATGCCGCGTGCAGGTTCTCGTTCGCGATAACAATGTCGATCAAGCCCTCAAGGCGCTGAAGAAGAAGATGCAGCGCGAGGGCATTTTCCGCGAGATGAAGCTCCGCGGCCATTACGAAAAGCCCTCCGAAAAGAAGGCCCGCGAAAAGGCCGAAGCCGTGCGCCGCGCACGCAAGCTGGCCCGCAAGAAGCTGCAGCGCGAAGGCCTGCTGCC
>JBAQER010000322.1:0-1505 GCA_049286845.1 Bradyrhizobium sp. | reverse complement strand
ACTTACCACCGCGCTGCAGCTGTATTGCTTCACCGCGCGCCGCAAATTCTCAACATCCTGTTGGGGATTGTCAGGAGTTGACGGCAGGGGAGCGATCGGCATCTGCGTATGCGAGACGATTCTTATGTCCGGATAGACCTGCTTCAACTGCTCCCCGATGGCCGGGAGGGCTATGTCGGCCTTGAATGCCCGGTTCGACACCATGCAGACAGTCTTGCCGGCCAGGGTATTCAGCCGAGGCGTCATACTGATCATCTTCACGGTACTTTCGCCGATCGGGCTTACGACGCTGTACACCGGCTCAGCGGATCCGCCTCGAACTGCACCGGACGTTTGCGCCGCCGCCGAGACACTGAAAACGACGAGTGCCAACGAGATCACTTCGGTAAAACGAACCATCCGAACCGAAGGCTTGGCAGATGACTCGAGATGCCGCAAATGCCTGAAGCTCTTTATTTCGATTGAGGCCATGAATTTGCCGTTCGTTTTGTGAGGGCATTGATAAGCGTATCGACACGCCCGTTGGATTTGATGAAGAAGCGTTACTCTTGTGTTTCCACACGGTAAAGGCGGTTGCTGCGCCAGTGCGGCGTTGCCGGATTTGTCCGGTAACCAAGCGGTCCGAAATCCTGGGACAGGTCCAACACGGCAAGGCCCCAGCTGCCGAAGCGCTGGTTGTCAAACTCCAATCCGCTCCGCCGGGTAAGTCGCCTGGTCCAACAGAGCCGTCTAACTCTTCTGTGATGCGAGAAGGCGCTGAGCAATAGGAATTTTCCTGCATCGGGCGGCCCCTTCGGGTGGACTGTCGCGATCGCCGATGAGTGGAACCGATTAGCAAGCTGCGCAGCAGAGAAGTATCCCAGACGGCTGCTTTGGGTCGAGTCCAGTCGGCCAGCGGCGAAGGCTGAACATCCGCAACCAGTCGAAGCTGCCGGTCACCCGCCGGACTTGAACGTCAACAACTGGTCGAGACTCGCCAGCGGCTGGCAACGCACCATGCCTGGCTACGAAATTTCGCTCAATGCGATTGCCGAGGTGCGATGGCTGGCGGAGAGGGCGGGATTCGAACCCGCGGAGGGCTGTTAACCCTCACACGCTTTCGAGGCGTGCGACTTAAACCGCTCATCCACCTCTCCTGCGAGCCGGCTATTGTAGCAGCGGCCCTGGCCGGCCGAGCCTGTGCTACGCGGCTTTGGCCCGGGTCGCGCGTGCCTGCTGCGGATTGGCCAGCATCGACAGCAGCAGGTTCACATCGGCCGGCTTGACCATGTGGAAATCGAAGCCCGCCTGCGCCGACCGTGATCGGCTCTCGGCTTCGCCATAGCCCGTCAGCGCGATCAGCAAGGCGTCGCGCGACTCGGGCAGCGCGCGCAGCCGGTTCGCCACCTCGAACCCGTTCATGCCGGGCAGGCCGATGTCCAGCAGCACGACATCGGGGCGGAAGTGCTCCGCGATCTTCAGCGCGGCCATGCCTTCGCCAGCGACCATCACCTCGAAGCCCTCCA
>JBAQER010000321.1:0-3294 GCA_049286845.1 Bradyrhizobium sp. | reverse complement strand
CGGTCGTAGGTCATGAAATTGGTGATATCGACCAGCGCGTTGATCGGCCGCAGGCCGATCGAGGTCAGGCGCTGCTGCAGCCATTCCGGCGACGGCCCGTTCTTGACACCGCGCACCAGCCGCAGCGCGAACCCCGGACAAAGGCCAGCGTCCTCGACCGTCACCTTCACCGGGCAGGGGAACTCGCCCTTGATCGGCTTGATGGCGGGATCTTTGAATCTGCCCATGTCGGCGGCCGACAGATCGCGGGCGATGCCGTGCACCCCGGTGCAATCCTGCCGGTTCGGCGTCAGATTGATTTCCAGCACGGGATCGCCGAGCCCGGCCCATTGCGCGTAACCGGCGCCGATCGGCGCATCGGCCGGCAGCTCCATGATGCCGTCGTGATCCTCGGAGATCTGCAACTCCGCCGCCGAGCACAGCATGCCGCGGCTCTCGACGCCTCTGATAGTGCCGACGCCAAGCGTGATGTTCTTGCCGGGAATAAAGGTGCCGGGCGCCGAGAACACGCTGACGAGACCGGCGCGCGCGTTCGGCGCGCCGCAGACCACCTGCACCGGTGCCGCGCCGTTGCCGGTGTCGACCATGCACACCCTCAAGCGGTCGGCATTGGGATGCTGCTCGGCGGAAATCACCCGCGCAATGGTGAACGGCGCCAGCGCCTTCGCCTTGTCCTCGATATTCTCGACCTCGAGCCCGATCATGGTGAGCTTGTCGGCGAGCTTTTCCATCGGCTCGTCGGTGTCGAGATGTTCCTTCAGCCAGGAGAGCGTGAATTTCATGATGACTGCTTCTCTTGTCCCCTCCCCCGCTCGCGGGGGAGGGTTAGGGTGGGGGCTCTCGCCGCGACGGCAGCGGCAATCGTTTCCAGCACGCCCGCGCGATTGGTCATCACGTCGTGATTGCTGAAGCGGAGAACCTGAAAGCCTTTCGCTTCGATCACGGCCGAGCGAGCAGCGTCTCTCTGCTCAGCGCGGTCGGAAAAATGCTGCCCGCCATCGAGTTCGATCACCAGTTTGGCCGCGTGGCACATGAAGTCGGCGATGTAGTTGTCGACCGGCACCTGGCGGCGAAAACCGGCGCCGTTCAGACGGTGGCCGCGCAGCTCCGACCACAGGATCCGTTCGGCATCGGTGGAGTTTTTTCGAAGCGCGCGCGCATTCGAACGCAGCTTCGCCGACACCTTCCAGGTTGGGCTCTCTTGCTCAGCCATGACGACCTCCGATGCGGAGAGACCCCCACCCCAGCCCTCCCCCGCAAGCGGGAGAGGGAGTCCGACGCGTCGAGCGGATAGAGTGTTCGTATCCCCGCCCGAAATTACGTGAAAAGCATTCGTCCCAAGCGGCATCCATTCCCTCCCCCGCTCGCGGGGGAGGGTTAGGGTGGGGGCTCTTGCCGCAATGGCGGTCTCGACGAGATTCACGAACTCAATCCTCCCGCCAGGGTCGGGACATCGAGCGGCTTGAAGCCGTAGTGGCCGAGCCAGCGCACGTCGCTTTCGAACAATTGCCGCAGGTCGGACATGCCGTATTTCAGCATCGCGATGCGGTCGATGCCCATGCCCCAGGCGAAGCCCTGATAGACGTCGGGATCGATGCCGCAGGCGCGCAGCACGTTCGGATGCACCATGCCGCAGCCCAAGATCTCCAGCCAGTCCTCGCCTTCGCCGAAGCGGATCTCACCCTTGTCGCGGCGGCACTGGATATCGACTTCGAGCGACGGTTCAGTGAAGGGAAAGAACGAGGGCCGGAACCGCATGTTGACGTGATCGACCTCGAAGAACGCCCGGCAGAATTCGTGCAGGATCCATTTGAGGTGGCCGAGATGCGAACCCTTGTCGATGACGAGGCCCTCGACCTGGTGGAACTGCGGCGTGTGGGTGGCGTCGGAGTCGATGCGATAGGTGCGGCCCGGACAGATGACGCGGATCGGCGGCTTCTGGCTCAGCATGGTGCGCACCTGCACCGGCGAGGTGTGGGTGCGCAACAGCATGCGCGAGCCGCTTGCCCCGGGCGCCGACCCGGGGTCTTCTTTCGGATTGAAGAAGAAGGTGTCGTGCATTTCCCGCGCCGGATGGCCTTCAGGGAAATTCAGTCTTGTGAAATTGTAGTCGTCGGTCTCGATATCCGGGCCTTCGGCAACGGCAAAACCCATGTCGGCGAAGATCGCGGTGAGTTCATCCATCACCTGGCTGAGCGGATGAATCCGGCCTTGCTCGGCCGGCGCGTCGCGCAGCGGCAGCGTGACGTCGATGGTTTCGGACGCCAGTCGCGCATCGAGCGCGGCCGATTTCAGAATGTCGCGCCGCGCGGCGAGCGCCTGCGTGACGGTGTCCTTGGCGAGGTTGATCGCCGCACCTTGCGTCTTGCGTTCGTCCGGCGACATCTTGCCGAGCGTCGACAGCAGCGCCGAGATCGAACCCTTCTTGCCGAGCGCGGCGACACGCACGGCCTCGAGGGCTGCTTCGTCGCCGGCTGCGGCGATCTGGCTGAGGATGGTTTGTTCAAGCGTCACGAGGTCGGACATGGCGACGGTCACCTTCTGGGGAACGCGCGCGGCAGTCCGGCAAACGAGATCGTCATCATCCGCGGAAAGCGGATGATCCAGTAACCCCCGGGGTCAAAGATGTAGGTCGGTGGTTACTGGATGCCCCGCTTTCGCTGGGCATGACACCGGAATTGCAGGACGCCGCAGCGATTGAAGCTTACGCCGCCAGCGCGGCCTTGGCCTTTTCGGCGATCGCCTGGAACGCCGCCGGCTCATGGATGGCGAGATCCGACAGCACCTTGCGGTCCACCGTAATGCCCGACTTCGAAAGGCCGTTGATGAAGACGCTGTAGGTCATGCCGAACGGACGCACCGCGGCATTGAGACGCTGGATCCACAGCGCGCGGAAGGTGCGCTTCTTGCGCTTGCGGTCGCGGAAAGCATATTGCCCGGCCTTCTCGACCGCGGCCTTGGCGGTGCGGATGGTGTTCTTGCGGCGGCCGCGAAAACCCTTGGCGAGTTTGTAGACTTTCTTGTGCTTGGCGTGAGAGGTCACACCGCGTTTAACGCGAGACATGACGGGTCTCCTTCATATGGAAATGGATGACGGATCGCCGCGCGGACGCGGCTCGGCTGTGATGGCGGCGGGGGAACGCGATCAGGCGTTCGGCAAGAAATATTTCTTGATGTTGTCGCCGTCGGTCTTGAACAGCACGCGGGTGCCGCGGAGCTGACGAATCTGCTTCTTCGTCCGCTTGATCATGCCGTGGCGCTTGCCGCGCTGGGCGGCCATCACTTTGCCGGTGG
>JBAQER010000320.1:0-15917 GCA_049286845.1 Bradyrhizobium sp. | reverse complement strand
CGGGAGAAGAACCTCGGGAAAATCCGCGCGGCTCTCGAAGCGATGGGCGACCCGCAGATGCGGGGGCACAAGAAGGCGGCCTGCGCGCTCCTGTCCCACAAGACGTACGGCCGGTACTTGCGGGAGTCGGAGAACGGGAAGATCGCCATCGACATGGGGAAGGTCCGCGCGGAGGAGCGCCTCGACGGGAAATATCTTCTGTCCACCTCCGACGACTCGCTCTCCCCGGAAGACGTGGCCCTCGGGTACAAGCAACTCCTCCAAGTCGAGCGCGCCTTCCGGACGCTGAAGACCACGCTCGAACTTCGCCCCGTCCATCATCGCAAAGAAGATCGGATCCGTTCTCACGTCCTTCTGTGCTGGCTGGCCCTGCATCTGGTGCGGGTAGCCGAGCGGGAAACGGGGGAGACCTGGGACACGATTCGGGCGACCATGGACAGAATCCACCTTGGGGAATTCTTTGGGAAAGACGGGGGTGTTCTTCAGCGGACGGAACTGACCCAAGATCAGCAAAACCTCCTGAAAAAGCTCAAGATACCTTCGCCTCCTCTGTTCAGAAAGATCGCCGCGACCCCCGAAAACCTGTAGGCACACGCCAAAATCGGCCAAAAGCTGGAACCATCCGGAAAAACGTAACTATTACTATGTCCGCTTACCTACCACTGTCGAACCCGGGATTATGGAAATTTTAACGAAAGTCCTTTAAGCGAGGAAATAACAGGCATAAAGTTTCCCGTTGACATAATTGTCCAAGAGATTTCAGGCGGGCAGGTTAAGGTCACGGACGTCGACCCCCTGGCTTCAATTCAGGAAGTCGAAAATCCCAAGTTTAAAAAATTTGCTAACGAAATCGGCAATAAGCTAAAAACGGTTATCGACAGAGTATAGAGAATGTTTTATTGCCATGCCTCCCGAGGTTTTTTGTCGTCCGAGGCGGCCGGGGTCGGGCCAGGTCCCGACCCCGATGAGCCAGCCGCTATTTTTTCTCGAGGGTGAGCTTCACGCCTTCCCCTGCCAGCTTCAGGTTCACCCCTTTGGTTTTGGGGAAGAGATGGATCACTACCCCCTTATCGTTCTTCATCGCCGTGGCGCCGGCTCCGACACCCAAAGTAGCTGCCGCGGCGGCCGACACGTACGTCCCATTGAAGTCCGCGAGCTTCTTCAGATTATAGACCTTCCCCTCCGCCTCGGCCTTCGTGATTCCAACGTCGAGTACGGAAAGCCCTCCGACTTTGAATGGGTAGTCTTTCCCATTCAATGTCAGGACACCCTTTCCCCAACTCCATCCGATGCCTACGGCTACCTGCCCCTCCGAAAGCTTGAGCGTCGCGTCGGGCGTCTTCTCCGTTTCCGCTGCGAGCGCGAGCCCTGCCAGGATCGCGACCATCCCCACCACCACCATCGCCGAAAAACGTTTCATCTTGAATCTCCTTTCAATGTTCATGTTCTCCTCCTTTCAGGAGTATCTCTTTTTTTCCTTCCACCGCAGTGAGGTCGTCATCGGTCAGTTTGCCCCACTTCTCTTTGCCTCCCCCTTTGATTTCCTTCCATTTCCCTTCAGAACATCTTCATCCATGTTCGCCCTCCTTTCCTCTTGTTTGTTCGCTGAAACAGGGATGCGCCGCGAAGATTCACCTCCCTTTCTGCCAGGACCCTCCCGCAGAGAAGCATTCCAAGACCGATACACGGCCTTTCGACCTTGAATGACATTCATCAGTATCACCACGACCGAGAAGTGGTATCTTCGAAATTACCCCGCCGCATAGTCCCTGGTCAGTTCCGGGAGATATGCCTGTCGGGATTGACTCACGCCGATGACGATGTGCACGGCGTCCGCCGTCTCCAACACGAAGAGTCTCCGTGCCAGTCGCAACAGGTCGATATCGTTGTTGACCCGTTCATATTATCTCAGCTCCAATACGGAACCAATGGGATGTTTGGTGGGATATCCGGTATTGCTGCCGTAATCCAATCGATAGACCGTGACCGCCCGCATCGTTGCCTCCTTTCCCCTCGTCCTTCACCCGGCAGGCGCACGCATTCTTGGATACTCACACGGTAATCCTGCCCGCCAGCCCTCGGAATCGGCTTCCGTCCGAAACGCGACTCGCCGGTTGTCTGATTCTCGGCACGGTGTTTGTCCTGCGGCAGGAAGGGGAGCCGGAGAGTTCGGAGTCAGCGCTCAGAAGTACGACTGAAGCTCGCCTCTCCTCCGCACGTCGAGGGTCGCGCAGTGGAAGGAGCCGCCGAAAGGGGCATAGTTGGCAAACGAACAGGGGATTGGCTCGAAGCCCCAGTCCTTGAGCTTCTTGATGAGAGACTCCTGCAACCGCTCCACGATGACTCGCTTCTCGTCGAGCATCAACACATTGATGCTGAGCCATCGGCTGCACATCGAGGGGATGCGCCACGGGACGGGGTTCGGTTGGGGGGCGATGAGAATGTCCCACGAGGCGAACATCGGCGGGAGACGGCTCGGATCAATGTAGTCCGGATTGATTAGCAGCTTCCCCGGTGCGAGCGGCATAAGGCTCGAGTCGATGTGCATGGGCTGGCGACAGCGGGTCTCGATCAGGGTGATGCGGAACCTGTCGCCGAGGTGAGTCCGGAGCCAGTGAATGCCGGGCTCGTTCGTAACGTTGCTCCTAATGCCGAACAGGTCCCGGCCGCAGCGGACAAAGTCGGCGGCGTCGAAGACGGGCTCATGCCCGTTCACGACGAAGGGGATCGGCTCGCCCGCCTCGGGGAGGCGATAGTCGTGGTTGTAGAGCGCATCGACCAGCGCCGGGCGCGGCGCGGTGGTCCACTTTGACCCTTTCGCCGTGTACTCCTTGAGCAGTGGGCGGTAGGCGTCCACCTCGAAGTAACGAGACCGCCAGGCCATCGGCGTCTCGATGATCTCATCGCCGACGACGAGGAGCCCGTCTCTCGGGCAGGCCGCGCAGAATCCCTTCGACTCCCAGTGCGGCGTCTTGTAGGTGACGGAGAAGTCCGTCATCGCCGGCCGGCGAACGGTAATGCCTTCCGCCTCGAGGATGTGGATGAACTCGTCCAGCTCGCGCTGTGCCGGGCGCACGACAAACTTGGGATAAGGAAGCCCGGCGATCAGCTTATAGACCGTCATCAGTCTCTGGGGGATGTTGAAGCTGACCGTAAGGTGTTTGGACGGGATCATCGCGCCCTCGAGGCGTCCGACAACGACCTCCTCGAGCGGGTCCCATTCATTGTAGGAACAAACCGGTGAGCGGGTCACCAATCGTTCTCCGACCGGCCAATCCCTGAGCTTTCCGGCCCGGATCGCCCTGAACCGGGATTCCCGATATGGAGCATATCCTCTTTCCTCTCGTGCGGTTGCACGGGCCAGTTCAGGGCGCTCACCGAATTGCGTCCCGCGAACAGACGATATTATCCGCAATTAAACGGCAGGCCGGCCACGTCTGCCCCGAACCTCTCCTATGTAACAACGTAAACAGTGTCCTGCAGATGTCAAGGAAGGCCTGCTGCCATGGTCGGTCGCGCAGATCCACAGTTGACCTCCCCCCAATGATCGGTCCACCCGTATTTTAGTGCAAGAACCCTCCTGCAGATGCACTTCCCCTCGTTTCGTAGACACCTGATCGGGCCATAATGAGGTTCCAGAGGAGGGGTCTATGTCGAGCATGCGGTACTCGGTGGAATTCCACGCGGAAGCGGTCCGGCAGCTGACTCCTTCAGGTTCGAGACGATCAGTTCTTCGTTAACCGTTTCCTGCGCATGGGACCCTCCTCCGGGAGATCAGTTTATCCGGAGAAAATCCCCGCGTGTAGTTGGTCATCTTTCAGGGGGGCAGGTCAAACCGCGTATAATCCCGACAAGAATTATGGTTGGTGATCGTTGCCGCCCGCCGGAGGTACGACGATGAAAACCGGGGATGCAGAATCCGTCCTGGTCACTGGGGCCAGCGGCTTTATTGGACAGCACCTGGTGCGCCGGTTGATCGAGCGTGGCGACAGGGTGTCGTGCCTGGTGCGGGCCGCATCGCTCATCGACGAACTACGATCAACAGGCGCCCAACTCATCGTGGGCGATGTGACCGATCGCGCCGGCATCGAACGGGCGCTGGCCGAGTCGCGGGCCGACGTGGTGATCCACCTGGCGGGCCTATTGAAGGCGGTGCGGACGGCCGATTTCGCACGCGTGAACGCGGGCGGCGTCGAATCCGTCGCGGCTGCCTGCGCGGGCCACGCCAGGCAGCCGGTGTTGATCGTGGTTTCCTCGCTGGCCGCTGCGGGTCCTTGCGTCGGCGACCAACCTCGCATGGAAGGCGATTTTCCCGCGCCTGTTTCCGCCTACGGTCGCAGCAAGCTGGCGGGCGAGCTGGCCGCGGCCAGGTACGCCGGAGAAATGGAGATCACCATCGTGCGTCCGCCAATCGTCTTCGGCCCCGGCGACCGAGGCGTGCTTGAACTGTTCCGGCCGATCGCCCACTCGGGGCTCCATGTCGTGCCCGGCCGGAAGGAACGACGCGTTTCGCTGATCCACGTGGACGACCTGGCCGCACTCCTGCTCCTGGCCGTCGAGAAAGGCGAGCGTCTGCGCCCCGACGGAGGGCCGGGCCAGGGTATCTACTTCGTGGCGGCGGGCCACGATCCGACGTATGCCGAACTTGGGCAGGCCATGGCCAGGGCATTGGGAAAGAAGCGGGCCATGGTGGTGCACATGCCGGGAACGCTCGTGCGACTGGTCGGGCTTTGCGGCGACTCGCTGGGGCGCGTGCGACAACGTCCCGGTTGGGTGAACAGCGACAAGATGGACGAAGCCCTTGCCGGGTCATGGGTATGCTCATCCTCTAAGGCCCTTGCGCAGTTGGGTTGGTCCCCCGCGGCCACGTTGGCCGAACGCCTGCGCGAAACGGCCCAATGGTATCGTCAGGCCGGGTGGCTCTGAGCCTGCGCGGTAGTTGGATCCTGCGTCTGGCCGACGGCGGTGCGCCCGTGTTGGTCAGGCCGGGAGTTTTCCCGTCAAGGGGAAGAATCGCAGATAAAGCCCGGCCCAGGCCGAGCCCATCACGGTACCGGCAACCAGGTCAACCGCGACGTGCTGCTTGGTGGCCAATGTGGCATACAGGATGCCGAGACACCAGAGCCAGCTCAGACTGCGAACAAGACCGCGATCGCCGAGGTGCCGGGCCAGGCGATCAATGCAAATGGCCGAGAAGACGGCAAAAGCCGCATGGAGGGAGGGGCAGGCGTTTCCCGGCTTGTCGATGGCGATGAGGGGCTGGTAGGCGACGCTGTCCGGTCGGGGAATGGCTGTTGGCCAAAAGAGAAAGATGACGAGTCCCACCAGGCCAAGTCCGCTCAAGGCCAGACAGCAGGCGTCCAGATCCCGCTTGTTGTCCAACAGCCAGGGAGCAAGGGGGACATATAGGTAGAGCGAGAGGTACAGCAGCAAAGCGTCAGGCTGGAAAGCGATCAGTCGGTCCAAGGCGGTGACCGGCATTTCCCGCACGGGGAAGACGTGGAAGTTGAGCAGCAGGAAGTAACCGACAAAGAAGGCGATGAAAAAGATCGCCCCGGCCATCAGTTTGAAGCGCCAATGGGCCTTCAACCTTGGGCCAAGCCAGCCAGGCCAGGCCGTTTCTTGAGTGCTCCGGGTCGGGGTCATGAATATCCTCTGTTTCGCGGCACGAAAAGGAGGCTCCTACCGTAATATCCCTACTGTTTTTCATGGTTGATATCGGCTGTTATCCTATTGCGTTGGAAGTTCCTGCAAAAATGGTTGTGGATTCCTCAGGCCTCTGAAATACCGTTTACGGGTAGCCAGATTGACCCCGGCGTACGCTTGGCAACCCAGCAGAGTCCGTTTCCATGGGCTCATGCCAAGGAACCGTTTCATCATTGCACCCAGAGAATAGGCTTGTCTGTTCAAGCGGGCGTAGCCACTAATGAGTTCGTCAGCAGTCATGCCCTTTGGTTGGAAAAGGAGTGTATCAGGAGGAAATCCACGAAGCCACCAGTCACGCACAAACAACCTGCCTTCGCCTAATAGACGCTTGTATAAGCGTGTTCCCGGATAAGGAGTGAGAATCCTCGTCTGGACAACATCCATACGACTTCTCATTATGAACTCGAGGGTCTGGTCGAACACATCCTTGTTTTCGTGATCAAACCCGAAAACAAAGGAGCCGAGGATTCCGAAACCTTCGCCATGGAATCGACGCATTGCCTCATAAAAATCGATCCTCAGTTTCGTTATTTTCATCACCTCATTCTGTGTTGCTTTCTGCACTGATTCGAACCCGATCAAAAGCCCCAGGCACCCCGAACGTCTCATCAACTCGAGCAACTCCAAGTCCTGGGCCAACGACACTGTTCCCTGCGCCAGCCATCTCCGTCGAAGAGGGATCATTTCCGTAAAGAGCTTTTTCGCTACATTCCGGTTCAGTCCAAGGGCGTCATCGACGAAGAAGATGTGGGGAGAATCAATCGACTCGATCTCGGCAATCACCTCCTGAACTGGCCTAACTCGATATTGCTGCCCCAAGGTCGTCCCGATGCAACAGAATTCGCAATCGTACGGACATCCTCTGGATGTCTCGACGCCAATCGGTATACGCGTATATCCCTGATATCTGGTTCGGGATAAAAGGTCTCGCCGAGGTTTCGGCAGATCCTGTAGATCCGTCAATATACCGGCACGATATATTTTTTGCATCTGTCCCGAGGCGGCATCCGATACAAGTCGTGGCCAGACACCCTCCGCTTCTCCCACGACTACCGCGTCTGCATGCTCTAACGCTTCGTCAGGCAATACAGTGGGGTGTATTCCTCCCATCACCACCTTCACGGCCTTTTGGCGATAGGCGTCCGCGATCTGATAGGCTCTTTGCACAAGTTCCGTCAAGACGGTGATGCCCACCAAATCCACATCTTGATGGATGTCATCGGGAGCAAGAGCTTCCTCGACCAGTGTGATCGTGTGGCCAAGCGGGGTAAGCGCCGCCAGAAGAGGAAGATTTACCCTCTGTAGCTTGAACGGGCTGGGAATCATGTCTTCCCGTTGTTCATGCGGAGCAATAAGTTTTATTTTCATGTTTTCACTTATCCAGAATCACGTTCCATAAAACCAATTAACGTATATTTTGTCATACCTCCTCCCATGTGGTGGCGAATATGCCCATGATGAAGACCACGGCTGCGAAAACACCTATGATCGCGGAGTGTCTCAACGCGGCCATGTCGTCGACAAATACCATGGATGCCCGGAGCCCCTCGTTCACGTAGTACAGAGGCAGTATCCTGGCGAGCGTCTGCAAGAAGCCCGGCATCATCTCGATGGGGAAGAAGCTCCCCGAGAGGAACATCATCGGAAACATGATGGCGTTTGCCGCCGCGGCGGCACTCTGCGCCTCCCTCACGAAGCGGGTGAGAATCATCCCGATTCCGACGAACGCGAAGACGTCCAGCACAATGAACACGGGAAGCCAGGCGTTTATCTGCAGGCTAACGTGAAACACGGCGTAGCTCACCAGCAGCATCGCAACCGTGGATATGACCGCGAGGATGAACTGGTACAGGATGTTCGCCAGTATCCAGTCGGTGCGGGTGATGGGCGTGGTGGACAGCTTCCGGATGACGCCCTTCTGCCGCAGCTCCGTGTTCAGGTTCACCGTGCCGAAGAGGCTCGCTGTCATCACCGCCATCGCGATGATGCCGGGGATGAAGAACTCGATGAACCGGTACTTCTTCGTGAGGATCGATGTCTCGGCCGACCGGATGAACGGCGGCTTCCCGGACATCCCCTGGTTTATCCCGGCGATCACCGAGTTCAGGATTTCCATCTTCGTGGCCACCGAAGTAGAGCTGGGGTCGTATATGTACGTTATGGCAACGGATGCGTTGAGGTCGTTGCGCATCATCCTCTGCATGAGGGACCTTTCGTAGCCTTCGGGAAGAATGAGGACAAGGTTCAGCTTGTTGTTCTTGGCGTACTGCTTGGCGTCGATGGCGGGTTCGACCTTGCTTATCTTGAACTTCCCGTTGACCTCGAGGGTCTTGACGAGCTGCGCCGAGGAGTCCGTGTGGTCGAGGTCCTGTACGTACAGGTGAAAACTCACGTTTTCCTGGTCCATGAAAATGGTGCCGAACACGAGGATCAGGATGATCGGGAACGCTATCGTGAAGAACATCGCGGTCCTCTCGCGGTAAAAGCTCTTGATGCTCACAATGAGATTTGCGCCAACGACGCGCGGGTTCATTCCGCCCCCCCTCCCCCGGCGGGGCCTTCACGGAGCGCCTCGCCGGTGAGCTTGAGGAAGACCTCTTCGAGGTTGGGCTTGCGAACGTCCAGGCTGTGCAACGACGTTCCGGCGTCCTTGATGGCGTTCAGCATCTTCTGGACATCGTCCACGTGCTCCACCCTGACCTTGATGTTGTTTTGGTAGTCATGGACCGGATCGAAGCCCATCTTCCGGACGATTTCAAAGGCTTTTTCATCGGCGAACTGTAGCGTGAGGACCAGGTAATTCGCGTTGTTTTCTATGAGCTCCCCGGGAGAGCCCATCGCGATGATCTTCCCCTTCGAGATGATTGCGACCGTATCTGCAAGAAGCTCGGCCTCCTCCATGTAGTGCGTGGTGAGAAATACCGTCGCCCCCTTCTTCTTCAGACCCAGCAGGACGTCCCACACCTCGCGCCTTGCGCGGGGGTCGAGACCTGTCGTCGGCTCGTCGAGGAACACGACCTCGGGGTCGTTCACGAGCGCAATCGCGATGCCAAGTCGCTGCCGCAACCCCCCGGAGAGGGTCTTGTAGTGCTCTTTGGTTTTGTCCTTGAGGTTCACGAGCTCTATCAGTCCGTCGACATCGGTGTTCCTGCGACGGAAAAGCCTCGCATAGAACTGAAGCGTCTCCCGGACCGTTATCTTGTCGAACGAGATGAACCCCTGCGGGAGTACACCGATGCGGGGAACGATGTCGTGCTTTTTCTTCGTGACATCCATCCCCAGAAGGCTCACTTTTCCCGACGTGGGCGTGCGGATCGTATCGATGATCTCGACGGTCGTGGTCTTGCCGGCCCCGTTCGGACCCAGCAGGGCGAAAACTTCGCCTTTCCTGACGTTGAACGATATGTCGTTGACCGCCACCAAATCCCCGTAACGCTTCGTCAGTTTCTCGACTACGATTACGTGTTCAGCGCGGTTCGTCATAAATCGGTGGCACATTTCTGTTTCGCTGCAGTTTGGCCAGTTCGTCGGCCACGGCGCTGACGGTGGCGCGGATTTGCTCCTCGCTGTGATTCGTGGTGATGAAGAAGCGCAGGCGGGCGGAGCGGTCGGGCACTGCCGGGGGCAGAATCGGGTGGACATTGATGCCGCGGTCGAACAAGGCGCGTGACAGGCGCAAGGCCTGGATCGAGCTTCCGACGATGACCGGGACCACGGGCGTGCCGGCCGCCGAACCGGTGTCCAGGCCGCGCTCCCTGGTCAGTATCAGGAACAGCGTCGCCAACTCGCGAAGTCGGGCCACGCGCCATGGCTCGCGCTGGAGGATCGTCAGGGCGGCCAGGGCCGCAGCGGCGCTGGGCGGAGAGAGGCCCACGCTGTAGACGAACCCCGGGGCGGTGTACTTGAGGTATTCGACAAGCTCGGTCGAGCCGGCGATGTAGCCGCCGCAACTTGCCAGCGACTTGGAGAGCGTGCCCATCCACAGATCGACCTCGGAGCGGGCCACGCCCCAGTGCTCTCCGAGGCCCCGGCCGGTCGCCCCAATGGTGCCCAGCGAATGCGCTTCATCGACCAGAAGCAGCGTCTTGTGCTTTTTCCTGAGTTCCAGGAAGCGTGGCAGTTCGGGGAAGTCGCCATCCATGCTGTACACGCCCTCGATGGCGATCAGCACGCGGCGATGGCGGTGGCGCACTTCGGACAACAGGATGTCGAGGGCCTGCCAGTCGTTATGGGCAAAGGCGCGATGCGAAGCGCCGGCAAGCATGGCGCCCTGGACGATCGAATTGTGGGCCAGAATGTCGTGGAGGATCAGGTCGTCCGGCCCGAGCAAGTGGCCGATGGTGGTGACGTTGGTAGCATGGCCGGAAACGAAGACGATCGCGGCCGGGGTGGCCAGGAAGGCGGCCAGGGCCTGCTCCAGATCACGATGCACCTGCTTTTCGCCGGAGACCAGGCGACTGGCGCCGGCGCTGGGGCCATAGCGATCGATCGCGGCCTTGGCGGCGGCGGCGACCTCCGGATCGTGGGTCAGGCCGACGTAGTCATAGACGCTGAAGTTGACGAACTGGCGCCCATCGATGCAGGGCGCGCTTCCGGCTCCACCCTGGTCA
Source organism: Bradyrhizobium sp. (assembly GCA_049286845.1). Classification (GTDB taxonomy): domain Bacteria; phylum Pseudomonadota; class Alphaproteobacteria; order Rhizobiales; family Xanthobacteraceae; genus Bradyrhizobium. The sequence goes on along the minus strand of JBAQER010000320.1, from coordinate 5,601 downwards.
ACGCGGAAATACGGGTTATCGCCGCCCGCAGCCTGCAACAGGCCCTTCTGACGTTTCAACTCGCCGTACTCGGGGAAGCGGACAAAATCGTAATATTCGGGGGGGATCTGGTCGGCTGGAACATCGGGCCTGGGGCCATCGATCAGGTGCTTCTGCACGGCTTGGACCAGATCCTCCAGCGTCCGGGCCCGGCTGAACACCGTTTCAGGCAGGCAGCCGGCGAAGGTCTTCTCCAGATTGGCCGCGAGGGACAGGCGCTGCAGCGAATCCAGGCCCAAGGCGGCAAGGGGTGTCTCCGGTGTCAGTTCGGGCAAAGCTTCGCCGGCTAAGGCGCGGGCGTGCTGGCGGACGGCAGCCAGAGCGGCTTGCCAAGAATGCGAGGCGGAATGCGCCGGGGAAGACACTGCGTCTTCGGCGCCAGGGCGGATGGCGGCGCTCGGGCCGGCATGGTCGACCGGCAAACCAGAGTGTTCGGCGAGGGCCTTGAGTTCCCCGGCCAGGAAGGCCGCGCGACAGGCATGGCGCTGGATCTTGCCGCTGGAGGTCCTGAGAATCGTACCGCTGCGCACTAGCACGATCGCATCCAGGGCCAGGCCGTGTTCATCGAGTACCGCCCGGTGGATCGCATCCAGCACCGGCGTCAAATCCTTCTCGGCATTCCTGGCAGCCTCCTGCACCAGAACCAGGCGCTGGTGGCCGTGATCGTCCGCGACGAAAACAGCCCCATTGCCGGAATTCAGCAACGGGTGGCTACCGCGTGCGGTGGCCTCGATATCCTGCGGATAGCGGTTCAGGCCGCGGACGATGATCAGGTCGTCCAGCCGGCCGGTGACGTAGAGTTGGCCCTCGCGCATGAAGCCCAGGTCGCCGGTCCGCAGGAACGGACCTCCGCCCGTGTCGCTCAGGCGGGCGTCGAAGGAACGGCGGGTCTGCCCGGGCTTGTGCCAATAGCCCTGACCGACCGACGCGCCGGCTACCCAGATTTCGCCCACGCGGCCGGGGGCCGCCTCCGAGCGGCTGTGCGGGTCGACGATCTGCACGCGCAGATCGCCGACGGGGGATCCGCAGGCCACAAGGTGTCGAGCCTGCGGCGCATCGTCGGGCACTGGCTCGACGCGGTTCTCGGTCAGCGCTGTGTCGCGGAAGGCCCCGATGGTCGCGCCGCTGCCGCGCCCCGGGCCGCTGACCATGAGCGTCGCCTCCGCCAACCCGTAACAGGGATAAAAAGCGGCGGGTTTGAAGCCGCAGGGGGCGAACGCGGCGGTAAAGCGTTCGAGCGTTCCGGGTTCAACGGGTTCGGCGCCGACGAAGGCCAGGGCCCAGGTGGAAAGGTCGAGAGTGGCGCGCTGCTCGTCGGTGATCTTGCGAACACAAAGATCGTAAGAGAAGTTGGGCCCGCCGGAGATGGTGGCCCGATACTTGCTGATGGCGGCCAGCCAGGTGATGGGGCTCTGGAGGAACGTGGCCGGCGAGATGGAAACGTTTGTCGAACCGTTGAACACCGGGACCAGAACGCCGCCCACCAGCCCCATGTCATGGTACATCGGCAGCCAGAATACGCTGCTGTCCTCGCACTGGATGCCGAAAGCCTGCTGTATGGCGCGGATGTTGGCCATGAGGTTCCCGTGACTGACCATGACGCCCTTGGGCCGGCTGGTCGAACCGGAGGTGTACTGGAGCATGGCCAGCGTGTCGGGGGCGATGGCCGGTTCCTGCCAGCGCTCGGCCAGGGCGTCGGGGATCTCGTCGGTGACGAGCCACGCGAGCCGGGCGGAAGTGGCCGCCTGACCGCTTTTTTCCGCTTCCATCATGGCCTGGAACTGAGCCGCGCCCGAGGCGTTGCTCAGGGCGATGCGGGCCCCGGCATCGGCGGCGACGGCCTGGAAGCGCTCGAGCATGCGGTGGCGATGCGGCGGGTAGGTCGGCACCGCTACGCAACCGGCGTACAGGCAGCCGAAGAAAGCCGTATTGAAGTCGAGGCCGGGCGGATAGACCAGCAGCACGCACTGGCCGGCAAGGCCCATGTCCTGCAAGCAAGCCGCGATGGCCCGGGCTCGCCGATCGAGCAGGGCGTAGGTCAGACTGGCGTGATCGGTCTGGCCGTTGAGCAGATGGACGCAGGCCGGTTGCCGCGAACGTTCGTCTGCGTGGCGGCGCAGCACGCGGATCAGGTGGCCGGAAAGCTGATGCGGACGAATGTGGATTTGGCCGTGAACCGACACGGTTTGGGGTCTCCCGGAGGTATTTGTCATAAAGTCATCTTAATAGAATAACCGGTGTGAGTTCCCGGTCCTCGATGCCGCGGCCAATTCAAGGCGGCGATGGAAAGCCACGTCCCGGCACGGGGCAGCGAACGTACCGTGATGGGACGGCGGTCGGCCATGGGAAAGCGCACCAGGGCTTTGCCCGATAAGCGCGCGGAAAAGGCAGGCCCGCCATCCTCTGGTGCCGTTGGATCGACATGGATGTCCCGCGGGTCCACAAGATGAAAGGCGCAGCCCAGGGCCTTGGCGACGGCTTCCTTGACAGACCAGAGAAGCGCCGCGGCCTTGGGCAAGTCTCCGCCCGCCAACTCCAATGCCTGGTGAAGCTCTTGTCCGTGGAAGACCCGGTGCACGGGGTAGCCTTCCCGGAATTCGGCGCTCCCGGCCACATCGATGCCGATATCCGACTCGTCGCCACAGAGGGCAGCCCAGTCTTCTTCGCCCGCCGTGCTGAAGGAGATGGCCGGGCCCCGGAGTCCTCCGACCAGGAGATGGGGCCGGCCCAGCGGATCGTGGACCAGCTGAATCGGGAGTGCGACCCGGTTGGAGAAAAGGTGTTTCCAGAGAATGGTGACGAGCCAGCGACGGTTTTCCGTCCGACGGGTTACGCATCCGGTGGAGGCTGCGGAGTTCCCTGGCACGGAGGCATAGAAGACGACACCCCCGCAAGGAACGAGACGCACCGCTTGAACGATTACTTCCTGGCGATCCTGCGCTACGGCCGCCCCCATCGGTTCGAGCCGCGTCATGGCGAAACCCGGTGCAGGCGCATCGTACGAACCTGCATGATCGTGCGGCCCTGATCGTCAAACCCCCGGGCGTCCCAGGCGAGAGATTCCTGGTCCTGGACCCGGAGGCGGGCCTCCAGGGTTATCTGTTCGCCCGCCCGGCATTGGCGCAGAAACCGCATCTCGCCGATCTCTGTGGGCAGCATCGGGCGGCGATCCTGTGGGTCCATGGCCAACATGTAGAAGCCGGCCAACTGCATAAGGGCCTCGAACAGGTAGGGTGAGTATTGGTAGCGGGCGGCGGGCAGATGCGCGAAATCATTGGTCTCCCGGTAAATGGTTTTGCCCCGTACCAGCCCCGGACCGGTACCTTCAATGACCTCCAGCACACGATACCTGCCGTCGAGTCCGGTGCGGTCTTCGTACCATTTGAGCACCTTTTCATGATTCACGGGCTGAGTCCGCAACTCATCGGGACGGACAGGAAAATCCTGGAATCCCTCGGCGAGTTCTCCACGCCCGCCACCGAGGAGCACCTTTCCCGCGCAGTGCGGGATGAAGCGGTCGGTCCGCCGGCCCGTGGGGGAGATCTCTACTACGGATAGAGAGGCCTCGCATACCACTTCCCGAGGGTCGGCGCTGGTGCGGCGGCAGGAGATTCTGGAAGACCGGGGAACCTCAGGAGGACAGGAGATCATGTCCATGAAACGCACCTGGCGCACGCCCCGCACCTGGAGGTGGGGATAGAGGATGCGGGCGGATTCCATAAAGGTCTCGAGGATCATGGTGGCGGAGACCAGAGGATGGGCGAGGGACTTGAGTGGCCGGTGATCCGCGATCCACAGATCGTTCTGCCTGGAGAAGGATCTGGAGGCCTCCACGTGTTCCCGACGGAGATCCAGGCGAGAGAGGCCATCGATCATGGGGAAATCCCGAGGTCTGAAGGCCATTGGGCCGTCATCCAGTTGTCCACTGAGCGCGGGATGACTGATATCACCGAGCGGTGCCGTCTTCACGGAGGGCAGGGTCCTGATGAACATGACCCAATTATCGTCGGCCGGGGCGACGAAGAGTTCCCGGCAGAAGAGGCCGGCAAGCTCCTGGACATGGACGTAGCCCACGCCTCGGCGTCTGAGCACGTCCCGGACCTCCAGGTCATCGGCCATGCCCGCTCCCTCGATCGGCGGCAGCATCAACGCCTTGAAGCGGATGGCATCGTTCTTGCGCCATAGGTATCGAAGTAGCGCCGACATCATGCGGTTGGCGGCAGCGTAGTTGGTCTGGCCGGGATTTCCCTGGATGGCCGCCACCGAGGAAAGGCCCACGAAGAACCTCAAGCCCGCACCCTCTGCCGCCGAGAATAGATTCCAGGCTCCCAGGAATTTAACGTCCGCGACAAGGGAGAAATCCTCGGGGGTCATTTGGTCGAGGAAAGCGTCCCGGAGGACACCGGCGCCGTGGATGATTCCGTCGATCCGGCCATAGCGCCCGACCACCTCGCCCAGGGCACCACGAACCGCCTCAAGGTCGGTTACATCGCAGGACAGGTACATGGCCTCGATTCCCGAGGAGTGCAAATCCTCCAAGGTGTGGGCGATCTCGCAGGCTCGGGATTTGTCAGGGGCCGATGCGGAAGACGAGGGCTCGCGGTGCGGCTCCAGGGGATGGGCGGATGGATCCAGCCGGGTCCTGCCAAGAAAGGCCAGGCGAGGCGTGAAGGGCACCAAACCGCGGGCCAGGTGGGCGCCGATCCCCGTGGCGCCTCCCGATATGACGACAACGTCTCCGGGGTTCAACTTCTGGGCTGGCGGATCGCTGAAGACCGCGGGGGCCAGGTATCCCTGCGAGGTGAAGATCTTGCCTTCGCGATAAATGAGCTCCACCGCGGCGCAACCCTTGTCCAGAGCAGCGCGCAGGGCCAGGGGCAGGTCGGTTTCCCGGTCGATTTCCAGCGTGCGAAACTGGACCGCAGGGTATTCCTGGGCGGCGCTCAGAAACAGTCCGAGCAACCCCTCCTTCAGCAGCCGACCAAGAACGTCGGTATCCTCGCGGGCATGTATCAGGACGACGAATTTCCTGGTAGGTGATTGGAGAAAGGCCTTCAGGAGTTGAAAGAGCCCCGTGAGCAGCCGCGAAACATCCGCCATGCCGGCCAACCGTTCCGACCCGCCTTCGGGCAAGGTGATGACCAGTCCCGCGAGGGAGGTGAGGCCCGAGAGTTTCTCTGCGGTCCTGGCGAATCCCGCGGCGGTCAGATTGTCGTGGCCCTCTTCGCCCGGCCCCGAGTGCTCGGGCATGAATGGCAGTGCAAACGTGTCAACACCGTAATCCTGGCGGAGCAGGTCCCCCGCACTCTTGGCCAGTGCGTCCTCCTGGTTCGGCGAGAGGACGAGGACGGCCTCGCCGGGGCTCAATTCCAAGGGCATGGAAGCTGCCGGCTCCACGGGGGCGAGGTGGAAAACGAGCCGCTTCAGACGGGCCTCATCCGGTGACGGCTCCGGGATTCCGGCCGGCGCCACGCCGGGATCTGTTGCCTTGGCGGCGAGCCGCTCGCCGGCGCCTTCCTGCCGGGCGACGATCGTGGAGATCCGCCGGGCGATGTCCCGTAC
>JBAQER010000319.1:0-7905 GCA_049286845.1 Bradyrhizobium sp. | reverse complement strand
GCCGCACCCTGACCGGCCGCATCAACTACGTCGCGGCAGGGATCGATTCCGCCACCCGGCGGTTGCTGGTTCGCGCCACCGTCGACAACACCAGCGGGCAATTAAAGCCGGAAATGTTCGCGACCGTGACCCTCTATGCGCCCGGCGACCAGCCCTCGGTCGGCGTGCCCAAGGTGGCCCTGATCTACGAGGGCGACCAGGCCCGGGTCTGGGTCGCGCACGAGGACAGGTCGATCGAACTGCGCCAGATCAAGACCGGCCTCACCAATGGCGACATCGTCGAGGTCCACGGCAATCTGAGGCCCGGCGAACTGATCGTAACCAAGGGCAGCCTGTTCATCGACCGCGCGGCCTCCGGCAGCTGATCTCGAGCATTTCGTATTTCTCGCGCCGGGAGCGCCGCGTCCATGTGGGCATACGCCCACATTCGTTGCCCACTCCGTTTGTGGTTGACGCATTCTGACGGCCGTCCCTTGATTGCGGGAGGGATGACAGCCGCAGGAGAGCGTCATGCGGGTCGAGGAACGCCAAGCCACCGCCACCGCCGATCAGGTTCTCGGCGAGATACGCGATTTTTGCCGCGCGACGCAGACCGCGGAATCCACCTTCGGACGGCTGGTCGTCAACGACGGCAAGCTGGTGTCGCGGTTGCGCGACGGCGCGAGGATCACCACCGGCACGCTCGACAAGGTGCGCGCCTATCTGTCCGAGCATCGAAGCGTGACGGCGCCTGTACCCAGCAGGCCGGCGGCGAGGGCAGGCAACGGAGCGGCTGCTGCAACCCATGCGGCGCCCGCCGGCTTCCGGTTCTTCGACAACCGGCAGAAATACCTGCTGTTCGTGTCGACCTGCAGCGAGAAGACTGAAATCGCCAACCGGGTCTCGCTCGAGCTCGGCAACCTGCAGCCGGCGCCGCCGGCGCTGCGGATATTCGATGCCGGCGTCGGCGACGGCACCGTGCTGTCGCGGGTGATGCGGGCGGTGCACGCCCGCTTTCCGACCATGCCGCTCTATGTCGTGGCCAAGGAGATCAGCTACGAGGATGTCCGCCTGATGCTGGAGAAGATGGCCGACCGTCTGTTCGAACATCCGGCGACCGTACTGGTGATCACCAATCTCTATTACGCGGAGGCGCCGTGGCTGACGCCGCGCTCGGCGACCGCAGCGCAAGGCCTGATCTGGAAAGACGTCGCGCTGTCGGGCAATACCGCGCACGGCTTCGCCGAACAGATCGGCGAGCTTGAAGGGTTCTTGGCCGAAAACTGGCGGGCGGGCATCAGTCCGACCACCGGCAACCCGGTCTATACGCGGCCCATCGTGCTGACCTTGCGGCGCGAGGATCACTCGTTCCTGCTCGATCCGATCATGCCGCGTCCGGGGCGGGTGATGGCGGATTACGATCTGGTGATTGCCTCGCAGCCCTATCGTGCGCGGGCGAGCGTCGAGTTCAAGGCCTCGAAGGTGGTGGCGCCGCTGGTCCGGTCGCTGCGGTCGGGCGGCCGGCTGATCGGCATCCATTCGCATGGCGGCGATCCAGGAATGGAGATCATCGAGGGAGTCTGGCCCGGCGATAACCCTTTCACCTCTGACCGTCACGCCATCCTGCGGCAGGTCAAGCACGAGCTCGGCGCGGCGGCGCGGCACTACAATTTCAACGTATCGTCCGACGCCCGCTCGATCCTCCGCTATCACATGCACACGCTGCCGGACGAGGTGAGCGGCCCGATCGGCACCTCGACGCTGTTCGCGGCCTGGAACGCCGCGATCTATGTCGCGCAAGTCGAGGACGTCAGGCTGTCGGAGGTCGTCCGCGACGGCCGCTACCTCGAAGCCACCGACCGCGTGCTGAAGAGGCACGGCGGCCTCTGGTTCGAGGATGAAACCTATGTGATTTCGCGCCGGCGCGCCCAGGCCTGATTATCCGGAGTTGTGCCGTGACCGCACCCGACATTGCTTCGTCGCACGACCTGGCCGCGCTGCTGTCGTCCGCGTCCGTCGAGGTCTCTTCGCGCGGGCATCAGTTGCCGGAGCTGCGCGATAATTTCGCTGCGGGGACGGAGGTGACGATTACCTTCCTGCCCGGCGACAATTATCGTCACAATGTCGAGACGGCTGCCGCGCTGCGCCGCGCCGGTTACAATCCGGTTCCGCATATCGCCGCGCGCGAAATGCCGTCGCGCGAGGCGCTCGGCGACTTTCTGGCGCGGCTGCGCGGCGAGGCGGCCGTCAGCCGTATCCTGCTGATCGCCGGTGACGTCGCTGCGGCCAAGGGCCCGTTCCGCTCGAGCCGCGATGTCTGCGCCAGCGGCTTGCTCGAGGCCTGCGGCATCGGGCGGCTCAGCGTGGCCGGTCATCCCGAAGGCCATCCCTATCTGCAGACGGCTGACGCCCTTGCGGTGCTCGAGGCCTGGCAGGCGTGGGGCAAGCAGGCCAAAATCCGCGTCGATGTCATGACGCAATTCTGTTTCGAGAGCGCGCCGATTCTCGGCTGGATCGGCGGGCTCGACGCGCGCGGCATCCAGCTTCCGGTGATCGTCGGTCTCGCCGGCCCGGCGACGCCGGCCACGCTGATGAAATTCGCGCTCCGCTGCGGCGTCGGCAATTCGATGCGCGCGGTGCGCAGCCAGATCGGCCGTTTCGGTCGGCTCCTGACCGACACCGGGCCGGACGAGGTCATGCGCGGTCTGCAGTCGGCGCCCGAAGCTGCGACGGCAGCGATTGCCGGCTTCCACCTGTTTCCGTTCGGAGGCTTGCGCAAGTCCGGTGACTGGCAGCGCAGCTACGGCCGGCAGCTGCAACCGGCGGCCTCGACAAGCGGCGCTCAGAACCCGTAGAGCCGCGCCGGATTGTCGACCAGGATCTTCTTGCGGATGCCGGCTTCCGGCGCCCATACCGGGAGCTGGTTCAGGAGCCCGCCATCGTCGATCTCGAGCAGAGGCGTGACATCGGTCGGCTTCTTGCCCGGCGGTGTCACCGAGTTTGGGTGCGGCCAGTCGGTGCCCCACACGATGCGGTCGGCATTCGCCGCGATCAGCGCGCGGGCCAGCGGGACGCAGTCGGCATAATCGGGCCCGAGTTTGGAGGCCCGATAGCCGCCGGAAATCTTCACATAGGCCTTGCCCAACCGCACCAGCTCGACGAGGTCGCCGAAGCCCGGCTGCGCCGGACCGAGTGCCGCCTGCGCGCCGCCGAAATGGTCGAACACGACCGGCACCGGGGAGGCGGCCACGATATCCTTGACGGCTGATATCATCGCCGGACTGGTGAACATCTGGACGTGCCAGCCGCGCGCCTTGACGCGCTCGATACCGGCCTGAAGCCGTGTGCGTCCGACATCGGGATCGCTGGTGCCGCCGGTGGCCAGATTGAGCCGGATACCGCGGATGCCGGCTTGCCCCATGGCGTCGAGATCGCGCTCGGAGGTCTTGTCGTCGATCACGGCGACGCCGCGCGCGGTTGCGCCGCGCGCCTTCATCCCGAACAGCGTCGCGGAATTATCCGGGCCATAGATACTCGGCGTGACGATCACCACACGCTCGATATGGAGCGCCTTGTGCAAGGCGGTCATCTCCTCGGGCGACGCCAGCTCGGGCGTATAGGCGCGGCCGGCGTAGAACGGAAACTTTTCGGGATCCGGATGGATGTGGGTATGGCAGTCGCAGGCGCCGGCGGGAACGTCGAAACTCACCGGCGTCGATGGCTGTGACGCGGTTGCAGAAGCGGATTTGTGGGGCATGGTCATTCCGGGCGCGATGGAGGCGAGCGAACACGCGTCGCCTCAGCATCGGTGTTCCTCCCTGGTGCGTTTTGCTTTTGCTTCGTTCCCGTCTAGCACACGTCCGCTTCAATTTCAGCAGGGGCTCGTCCGTTAACGGGCCGCGGCTGTTGAACCGGATGCGTCCGGCGTTTGACTAACAGCGCCCGCCTCAGCCTGGCCGAATCTATTGCGAGTTTAGAGTTTTCCGAGCGATCGGATCGGACGACAACCAGCCTTACTGCCCTGACGGCGTGCGTAGGCCGTGCCAGGCGTCGCGCACCTGATGATAGTGCACTTCAGGCAGGTAGTCCGGCGTATTGAGCCCAAGCGTCTTGACGTCGAGCCTGCCGATCGCGCTGAGGAGCGTGTAGGAGGCGATCACGCGATCGCGCTGCGCGCCGATCAGCCGCGCCTTCGCCGAAATCAGATCCTGCTGCGAGTTCAGCACGTCGACCGTGGTGCGTTGGCCGCCTTGCGCTTCCTTCTGCACCCCCTGCAGTGCGACGGTCGCGGCGCGCACTTCGGACTCCGATGCCGTCACCGCGATCTTGGCGCCTTCGTTGGCGACCCAAGCGCCGACCGCGGCGGTGCGCGCCTGATTGCGGACCTGATCGAGCACCAGCCGGCTTTGCGCCGCCAGTTCCTTGGCCTGCCGGGTCTGCGATGCCCCCGTGCCGCCATCGTAGATCGGCGCGTTCATCTGGCCGAGGATGGAGGCCTGATCGGTCCCGAATGTGCCCAGCGTCGGGTCTGCCTGGCTGCTGCGGCTGGCACTGCCCTGCAGGGTGATGGTGGGCAGCAGGCTGCTCTCGGCGACGCGGATGGTGGTCGAGGCGACATCGACGTCGAAACCGGCGGCAAGCACGGCGGGATGGCCCTTGAAGGCGAGGCCGGTGGCGTCGTCGCGGCTGCGCGGCAGATAGCGGTCCACGGTTTCAGCGGGGCGCAATTCCGCCGGCGGATTGCCGATCACCTGGGTATAGGTCGCCTGGCTGATGGCGAGGCTGACCTCGGCGGCGTTGAGATCCGCAAGGCCGCGGTTGAGCCGTGCTTCGGCCTGCGCGGTGTCGGTCGGCGTCACGTCGCCGGCGTTGAGGCGCTTCTGCACGATTCCCTGCGTTTCCTGCAGGAACGCGACGTTGGCGCGCTGCGCCTCGACCAGAGACTGATTGGCCAGCACGTTGGTGTAGGCGGTGACGGCGTCGAGCAGCACGCCCTGGCCGACATTGCGCAGCGCTTCGCGGCCGGACTGCACCTGCAGCTCCGCCACCCGGACGCTGTTGGCGGTCTTGAATCCGTTGAACAGCGTCTGGGTAACCGTCACCCCGATGGTCCAGGGTTTCAGGGTCGCCGATTGAACCGTATTGTCCGGCAGCAGGTTGCGTACCGCCTGAAGGCCGCCGCTGAGGCTGGCGACGATTTGCGGCCGGTACCCCGCCAGCGCCTGCGGTACGTTCTCGTCGGTAGCCCGCTGTCGCGCCCGTTCGGCATTGAGCTGCGGATTGGACTGGTAGGCCTTGGCCAGGGCCTCGGGGAGGGCTTCGCCCCAGGCCGCAGAAGCGGCAAATCCGGCCCAAGCCGCCAGGCCAAGACAAATGCCCGATCGAAGCACGCGCCTTCCCACGTGGCCAACTCTAGCGGCACGCCCAACCATGTGATCCCGTTACGACCCCCGGCCGTCCGCCCCCGCCGACGCCTTCGACACCCTTACCTGTTTAGAGCGCACGGACGCCACAGGCAAACTGCCGCGAGGGAAAACGGTGGACTTTCAACTCATTCCGGAGAGGTGTTGCGCGAATGACCTAGTAACGACCTGATCCCGGACCGATCAAGCCGGGCCCTGCTGGCATTTGCGCTCAGGCGAGTTCCTCCGCGATAGCCCTCTTGACTTCCGTCCGCTCGGACACGCGGCGCCGGTGCTCGATGACTTTCGGAAATCGGGACGGATCCACGCCGTCCTGCTCCAGCCACTGCGCCAGGGTGAACAGGTAGGGGTCGCAGATCGTATAGGTTTCGCCCATCACCCAGGGCGCTCCCAGCAGCTTCTCCTCGATCAGCTGGTAACACGAGCCGACCGACTCCGGCACTTTGCGCTGCATCGCCTCGATCGCCGAGGGATCGTCGGCCCAGCGATGTCCGCGCATGCGGTGCGCATGGGCGACGTGCAGCGTCGAGCACAGATAGCAGTTGAAAGCCTGCACTTGCGCCAACAGAAAGGGATCGTCCAGCGGCGCCAGCCGCGCCGCGGGGAAGCTCTGGGCGATGAAGGCGAGGATCGCCGGCGTCTCCGTCAGAATACCTCTCTCGGTCACCAGGGCCGGCGCGCGGCCTTTGGGATTGATGGCGAGATATTCAGGCTTGCGCTGCTCCCCGGCGGCGAAGTCGATCCGCACCGTCGAGTATTCGGCAGCGGCGTCCTCGAGCGCGATATGCGAAGCCAGCGAACAGGTATGCGGGGCGTAAAACAGGGTCAACATATCGATCTTCCCTTCAGCGGCGCGGCTTCACGCGGCAACGCCGTCGATGATGATGAAATCCGCGTCGGCATATTTCTGGCGGATCGCACGCGCGCTCTGGTATTCCGGGCTCTGGTAGCAGGCGGTTGCTGTCGCGCGGTCCTTGAATTCGACCACGACGTTTCGTTCGCGCGCACCACCTTCCATCGCTTCGAACGCGCCGCCGCGCACGATGAATCGGGCGCCGAATTTCTGGAACGCCGGACCCGCCGCCGCCAGGTATTCGGGATAGCGCTGCTCGTCGCGGACCGAGACCCGCACGATCCAATAGGCCTTCGACATGGTCGTTCTCTCCGGTGTCTGACTGCGACGGCAGAACCGTCGCGGCTGTGTCGTGTCTTTACGCAGGACCTTCAATCCAATAAAATGAATAATTGTGATGTTTTCGATCTCCAGGGGAGATGAATGGACCTTTCGGATCTGCAGATCTTCAGCACCGTCGTGCGCGAAGGCAGCGTGACGCGGGCGGCGGAACGGCTGCATCGCGTGCAGTCCAATGTCACGACCCGCATCCGCCAGCTCGAGGAGGATCTGGCCGTCACGTTGTTCATTCGCGAGGGCAAGCGGCTTCACCTCGCGCCGGCCGGCCAGGTGCTGCTCGACTATGCCGAGCGCCTGCTCGCGCTGGCCGACGAGGCGCGCGGCGCCGTTCGCGACGCGAAACCGCGCGGCACGTTCCGGATCGGCTCGATGGAGAGCACGGCGGCCGTCAGGCTGCCGGGGCTGTTGACCGAATACCACCGGCGCCATCCCGGGGTGGTGCTGGAACTGCGCACCGGCAATCCGCTGGTTCTCGGCGCAGCGATCCTGGCGGGCGACCTCGACGCGGCGCTCGTCGCCGAGCCGATCGCAGACGCGCCATTCGAGAAGGCCTTCGCCTTCGACGAGGAATTGGTGATCGTGGCGCCCGCCAATCATCCGCCGATCCGCAGCAAGGGCGATCTGCCGCGGACCGTGCTGGTGTTCGAGCACGGATGCCCGCACCGGAAGCGGCTCGAGGACTGGTATGCAAACCGTGAGCAGATGCCGGAGCGCACCATCGAACTGGCGTCGTATCATGCCATCCTGGGATGCGTCGTCGCGGGCATGGGAATATCGCTGATTCCGAAGAGCGTTCTGACCACGTTTCCGGAGCGAAAGCGTTTGAGCGTGCATCCTTTGCCGCGAAAGGAAAGTTGCGCACAGACCGTGCTGATCTGGCGCAAGGGAGCGGGTTCGGCGAATGTCAGGGCGCTGGAGGAAATTCTGCGGGGCGGTTCGCGCTCGCGGCAAAACGAGGTTTAACTATTGAAACACAAAAACTTCATGCCCAGATGAGCGCTTCGCGCCCACTCGCATCGGCGTTCAATAAATCGCGTGATGGTGGAACAGTGCCGGTGATTTGCCCGACGTGTCAAAATGTTTCGCTGGATCGCTCCAGAACATCGATGCCAGCGACCCCTTGGTTACTATGCATGGGGTTGTTTTCGACTTTTTTGGTTTGGAGCACCGCGTCCCGCAAAGGAAGAGGCCCGCCTTTCGGCGGATCTTTCCTGCTCACCCTGACATCAGGTCGGAACTAGCTTTAAGGTGGCTCGATTCTCAGAGGCCCGCCGGCCGTGCCGGCCGGCATTGGTCAAGACGGAATATGGA
>JBAQER010000318.1:0-9543 GCA_049286845.1 Bradyrhizobium sp. | reverse complement strand
TTGTAACGATGCGAGAAGGCCGTCGTCGAACCGTGAAACGCGATCGCGGCGACGCCAATTGCAGCGGCGAAAACCGTAAGAAATGCAAACCACTTCATGCTGCACGCCTCGCGTAGCCGTTCCCGTCCACCCGCGCCTCAAGCGTCAAGCGATATCGCAACGCCAGATGGATAGGATCGCCAGAAACATATCCTTTGAGATCGGCATCGCTTATCCCCTCTTGTAGTTACCTAGGTGGCGTCTGTTCGAGGGAGCTGTCCGCTGCTGGTGAAGGTCGTTCTAGAACGAGCTGGTATCTCTGGTGCGCGCTGCAATCCAACGATGTATCTTACCAAACAAGACAACCGTTAAGAATTGTGAAATCGGCAAATGCAAAATGAACGCGTGAGCCGCGGGCCGCGACCAAAGGTCGGGCCGCCGGCTTTGGCGGCCGCGAACCGGCACGCAGCGCATCATGGACAGGCGTCAACTCGTTTTCGGCATCGTGGCGACCGCGGCACTTTCCGGCCTGGCGCGGGACGGCCACGCGGAATGCGGCGAGCTGACCGCGGTCGAATTCGTCGAAGGGCTCTACGCGAAGCAGGCGCGGCTGCACGCCGCCAACACACCGCTCACCACGGACGAATTCCACGCGCTGTTTGCGAGCGACCTGCGCAAATTGATGCAGGCGCCCCGGCGCACTCCGAGGGACGCGCCGATCGGGCCCTTGCTAAATGCCTTCTTCGGCTGGGGCGTGCTGCCCGGAACGGAGATCAAAGTCGAGAAGCTTGTGCTGGTCTCCGGCAATCATGAGGGCCCGGCCACCGTCGGCGTCGACCTCAAATACCGCGGCGAGAGCCGCAAGATCCTCGTGCATGCCGTGCGCGAAAACGAAGTCTGGCTGGTCGCCAACATCATCTATGATTCCGGCAAGAGTCTCGTGGCGCATTATCGCAGCATGACCGCGCGTTGACGCGCCCCGGCTACCGGCTGCTCCGTCAAGGCAGCCCGCATGACCCAGAAGCAGCCCAGCTCCGCAAATAGATCGACTTTTCTGCAACTGCGGGCCTGCCCGGGCAGCGCCCCCGCCATGCCTTGCTGCCTCGGGTTGAGGTTGCATCTTCGTCCCGCCGCCGACGAGCCACGCTTTCGAAAAACATCCGAGGTTGATGTGAGCGAGGCGATCGAATGAGACGGCGCGCTTCCACGCCTCATGATTGACACGAGTTGGACGAGGCAATGTCACTTTTGCATTGCACGCTGTAGCTGCGATCTAAAAACGACTCTCGCAACCCGGCGCGGACCGGATTAGCCTTTGCTCCGCTTGGCCGGATCAACCGGCCTGTGCACACATTGGGAGGATGTAATGACACGCAAAGTGCAGCGCGATCCGGAAACAATGATTTCACGACGAACGCTCGTTCACGGCCTTGCGATATGTGCCGGCGCTACCGTGGCCGGGGCCGGCGGCGCGCTCGCCCAGGCGGCCGCCGAGGCGGCGCCGCCGACGACGATCACCAGTCCGCCGCGCGATTTCAGTCCGCGCGGCGCCCCAACCACCTATTTCTGGGACCCCGACGTCATCGCTGTCGATCCGTCGTTCAATGACATCGCCCAGCCCAACACCGCCATCAAGCGTCTCTATACCGGGCTGCTGTGGGCCGAAGGCCCGGCGTGGAGCGCGCAGGGCCGCTATCTGCTGTGGAGCGACATTCCCAACAATCGGCAGATGCGATGGTCGGAGGACGACGGTCACGTCAGCGTGTTCCGCGCGCCGTCCAACAATTCCAACGGCAACTCGTTCGACTTTCAGGGCCGCCAAATCTCCTGCGAACATCTCACGCGCCGGGTGGCGCGCTACGAGAACGACGGCACCTCGACCGTGCTCGCCGACTCCTTCGACGGCAAGAAGCTCAACTCGCCCAACGATGTCGTCGCCCACCCGGATGGCAGCTACTGGTTTACCGACCCGCCCTATGGCGGTCAGCTCTACGAGGGCGAACCCGACGCTCCTGGCGGCGCCTCCAATTCCGCCGGCAAGCTCAATCCACGAATCGGCCAGCCGGCCGGCTTCGTGCCAGGCAAGCGCGAGCTCCCGACCAACTGCTATCGCGTCGATCCCAGCGGCCGCGTCGACCTCGTGGTGAGCGAGAACCAGGTGCCGGATCCGAACGGCCTCTGTTTCTCGCCGGATTACAAGAAGCTCTACGTTGCCAGTACCGGCAAGGGGCCAGGCGACACCGGTGCGGGCGGCAAGGGCGACGTGTTCGTGTTCGATGTCGGCGCCGACAACAAGCTCACAAATCAAAAGCGGTTCAGCGATTTCATGATTGACGGCGTGAAGTGCGGGCCGGACGGCGTGCGCTGCGATGTCAACGGCAACGTCTGGGCCTCGAGCAATGCCGGCCGCCACGTGGGCTATAGCGGCGTGACGGTGTGGAATCCGGACGGCAAGCTCATCGGCCGGATCCGCCTGCCGGAGGTGTGCGGCAACATCTGCTTCGGCGGTCCCAAGCGCAACCGGCTGTTCATGGCCGCGAGCCAGTCACTCTACGCCGTGTATACCGCCACGCAGGGCGCGGGGCCGGGCTGACCCGCTCCACCGTCGCTCGGAAAGAGGCGTCGATGTGCCCGCCGACGCCTCTTTTTGCCGAGCCCCGTGGGAGGGATCGAGCGCAGCTCGCTCGCCGACGAGGCGATCGAATGAAGCGGCACAGCGCGTCCAGGCTCACTGCCCCCGGAACACCGGCCTGCGCCGTTCGTTGAAGGCCAGCACGCCTTCGCGGCGGTCTGCGGTGGGGACCAGGCGATTGTAGGCCTCGATCTCGAACGCCAGGCCGTCCCCCACCGACATCTGCATGCCGCGATGAATGGCCTGCTTGGCTTGGCGTACCGCGATCGGCCCGTTGGCGGCGATGCGCCGGGCTATTGCGAGCGTGGTCTCCAGGAGTTCGGCGGGCTCGACCACGCGATTGACCAGGCCCCAGGCTTCCGCCTCCGCGGCGGAGAAGGCAAGGCCGGAAAGGATCAGCTCCTTCGCCCGGCGCTCGCCGACGGCGCGGGCCAGGTTCTGGGTGCCGCCGGCGCCGGGCATGATGCCGAGTGTCACCTCGGTCAGGGCAAAGCGCGCGTGGGTGGCGGCGTAAACGAAATCCGACGCCGCCGCGATCTCGCAACCGCCGCCATAGGCAGCACCATTGACGGCGGATATCAGCGGGATCGGGCATCCCATCATCGCCCGTACCATCCGCTCGAAGATCAAATGCTGCGACTGCCAGCTGGCGTCTGTCATGCCGTTGCGTTCCTTCAGATCGCCGCCGGCGCAGAATGCCTTGTTGCCGCTGCCGGTGACGATCACCGCGCGCAGGCCCTCCAGATCGATCGAGAGCGCTTCGAACAGTTCCACCAGATCGAGCCCCATCCGCGTATTCAGCGCGTTCGACACCTCGGGCCGGTTGAGCGTGACCAGCAAGATGTGATCTTCGTCCCGGGAAGCCGTGACCGTCTCGAAATCAGCGCGCATTCCATTCTCCATTCGCGGACCGGCCTCATCTTCGGCCCATGCGCGATCGGAGACAACCGGCAAAGGACCGGACGATCGAGATGGCATGCCCGCTCGCTTCGTCATGCCGCCTCTGCGCCAACGCCGGAGCTTCCCGCGCGATCGCGGCTTGACCCGAACCGGGCTATCTCTAGTCTGGCCGAAGGTCGATTGATGATCCGACGGTGCAAGCGCAGGAGAGAAACAACCATGCCAGGCTCGCTCGATGACCAACTTGGCTTTGCGCCCGACTACGATTCTCCGATCCCCTATATGCAGCGCACCCGCGACTACTACGCTGCGATCGGCTACACGACGCCCTATCGCTGGGCGCACCATGTCGATGCGCCGTTCCAGCCGCTGAAAAAGCCGCTGGCGCAATCGCGCGCGACGATCGTCACCACCGCCGCCCCCTACGATCCGGCGAAGGGCGATCAGGGCCCCGGTGCGGCGTATAACGGCGGCGCCAAGTTCTACCAGGTCTATGACGGCGACACCTCGAAGCCGCACGACCTGCGCATCTCGCATATCGGCTACGACCGCAAGCACACGTCGGCAACCGACAGCGGCACCTGGTTTCCGCTGCCGCAGCTCCTGAAGGCTAAAGCCTCGGGGCGGATCGGCGAGGTCGCGCCGCGCTTCTTCGGCGCGCCGACCAACCGCAGCCACCGGGTCACCATCGACGTCGATGCCCCCGATATCCTCGCCCGCTGCCTCGCCGACGAGGTCGACGTCGCGGTGCTGGTGCCGAACTGCCCGGTGTGCCACCAGACTTCCGCGCTGGTGGCCCGCCACCTCGAAGCCAACGGCATTTCCTCCGTGGTGATGGGATGTGCCAAGGACATCGTCGAGCACGCGGCCGTGCCGCGCTTGCTGTTCTCCGACTTTCCGCTCGGCAATTCCGCCGGCAGGCCGCACGACGTCGAGTCGCAGGCGCTGACGCTGGAGCTGGCGCTGAGCCTGCTCGAGCGGGCCTTCGGCGCGCGCACCACGATGCAGTCGCCGCTGCGCTGGAGCGAGGATGCCTCCTGGAAGCTCGACTACAACAACATCGCGCAGATGAGCCCGGAAGAACTGGCGCGGCGGAGAGCCGAATTCGACAAGCAAAAGGAGATCGCGCGCGGCAACCGGGCCGCCTGAGGCGACGACTTCCCTTCTCCCCTTGTGGGAGAAGGTGGCGTAGGCGGCCTCCGGCCGCCGTCTCTTAGAACGCCGATGCCTTGCATCGGCTATGGCGCCGGATCAGGGGTATCTCACAGCGCATTCGGTGTTCGCGGAGACAGACCCCTCACCCGTCTTCGCTTCGCGAAGCCACCCCAAGAGCGAGCTTCGCTCGTCTCGATCCCACAAGGGAGAGGGAAGAATCAGGAGGACGCCCAAGTGACCCGACCATTCGAAGGCGTGAAGATTCTCGACTTCACGCAGGTGCTGGCTGGCCCCTATGCGAGCTACCAGCTCGCGCTGCTCGGCGCCGACGTCATCAAGGTGGAGCGCCGCGAAGGCGAGGACATGCGCCGTACCCCGCTCAGCCGCGAATGGGCCGAGCGCGGCCTCGCCCCGGGCTGGCAGGCGATCAACGGCAACAAGCGCAGCCTGACGCTCGACCTGCAGAAGCCGGAAGCGATCACCATCGTCAAGCAGCTCGTCGCCCAGGCCGACGTGGTGATGGAGAATTTCCGGCCCGGCGTGATGGACAAGCTCGGGATCGGCTACGCCGCGCTGTCGGCGATCAATCCGCGGCTGATCTATTGCGCCATCTCCGGCTTCGGCCAGACCGGCCCGGAACGATCGGGCGCGGGTTACGACGGCAAGATCCAGGCGCTGTCGGGCATCATGGCGATCACGGGTCACGAGGAGACCGGGCCGACCCGCGCGGGCTTCGCGGTCTGCGACGTGCTGTCCGGCGCCACCGCCGCCTTCGGCGTATCGAGCGCGCTGTTCCAGCGCACCCACACCGGCAAGGGGCAGATGGTCGACGTCTCGATGCTCGAGGCGTCGCTTGCGTTTCTGTCGGGACAGGTGGCGGACTACACCGTCGCCGGCCATCGCCAGCAATTGTCGGGCAATCAGGCGGTGAGCCGCAGGCCGACCGCCAACCTGTTCAGGGCGGGCGAAGGCTATCTGCTGCTCGCCGTCAACAGCGAGAAGCAATACCAATCGCTGATGACCGCACTCGGCCGCGCCGACGCGCTGGAGGACCCGCGCTTTTCCGACTGGTTCGCGCGGCAGGAAAACGAGCCGGCGCTGCGCGCCATCATCGAGCAAGCGCTCGCTAACAAGGACCCGCGCGAGTGGGAGAAGATCCTCGAGGCGGCAGGCGCGCCCTGTGCCAGCATCTGGAAGATCGAGGAGGTGATCGATCACCCGCAGATCTCGGCGCGCGGCGCCATTCAGGAGATCGACACGCCCTATGGCCGCCTGCGCTTCGCCGGCAGCGGCTTCCAGCTCGCCCATGGCGCCGGCAGGCTCGATTCGATGGCGCCCGAACTCAGCGCCCACACCGAGGAAGTGCTGATCTCGCTCGGCTATGGCGCAGATGCGATCGCGGACCTGCGCGCCCGCGACGTCGTCTGAGCGGCGGCGGCGCTCACGGGACCCCGTTCACGGCTTCGCATCACGCCAGATGGCAGGCCACGAAATGCCCGCCGCTTCCCTGCTTCAGTTCGGGCGCAATCTGCCTGCAGCGTGGCTCGGCGACTGGGCAGCGCGTATGGAAGTGGCAGCCTTGCGGCGGGTTCATCGGGCTTGGCACATCGCCTTGCAGGCGGATCCGCTTGCGCTTCACCTTCGGGTCCGGCACCGGCACGGCGGATAGCAGCGCCTGCGTGTAGGGATGCTGCGGATGGCGATAGAGGTCGCTGGCACTGGCGAGCTCGACGATGCGGCCGAGATACATCACCGCCACGCGGTCGGAAATATGCTCCACCACCGAGAGATCGTGGGCCACGAACAGGTAGGTGAGGTTCAGCTCTGCCTGCAGATCTTCCAGCAGATTGATCACCTGCGCCTGAATGGAAACGTCGAGCGCCGAAACCGGCTCGTCGCAGACGATGAATTTGGGCTCCACCGCAAGCGCCCGGGCGATCACGATGCGCTGGCGCTGGCCGCCGGAAAATTCGTGCGGGTAGCGGCGCATGTGCTCGGCCTTCAGCCCGACCTTGACGAGCAGGCCGGCCACTCGGTCCTCCCGCTCGCTCGCCGAGGCGGCGAGGTCGTGGATGGTGAAGGCCTCGCCAAGGATCGCGCCGACGGTCATGCGCGGATTGAGCGAGGCGAAGGGATCCTGGAACACGATCTGCATGTTGCGCCGCATGGCGCGCAGATCATTGCCGCTGAGCCCCAGCACGTCCTGCCCGTCGAAGAAAATCTCGCCGGCGCTGGGCTCGATGAGGCGCAGCACGCAACGCGCCGTGGTGGATTTGCCGCAGCCGGACTCGCCCACGAGCCCGAGCGTTTCACCGCGATTGACCGCAAAGGACACGCCGTCCACCGCATGAACGCGCCCGACCTCACGCGACAACAGGCCGCCCTTGACGGGAAAATGCTTCTTCAGGCCGGTGACGCGCAGCAGCGGTTCGCTCATCATGGGTTCGCTCATGGCGCAGCTCCCAGATGGCAGGCCATGCGATGGCCAGGAGCGACCTCGCGCAGCACCGGTTCCTGTTCGGAGCAAATCTGCATGGCGTGGCGGCAGCGCGGCGCGAAGCGGCAGCCTGGCGGGGGATCGATCAGGATCGGCACGGAGCCGCCGATCGCTTCCAGCCGGGTCTTGTGTGCGCTGTCGAGGTCGATGCGCGGGATGGAGCGGATCAGGCCCTGCGTGTAGGGATGACGCGGGCTTTCGAACAGGCTGTCGACATCGGCCTCTTCCACCACCTTGCCGGCGTACATGACCACGACACGCTGCGCGGTTTCGGCCACCACACCCATCGCATGGGTGATCAGCATCACCGCCATGCCGAAGCGCTCCTTCATGTCCTGCAGCAGGTCGAGGATTTGCGCCTGGATGGTGACGTCGAGCGCGGTGGTGGGCTCGTCGGCGATGACGAGCTTGGGCTTGCAGGCAAGCG
This sequence comes from Bradyrhizobium sp., assembly GCA_049286845.1. Taxonomy (GTDB): domain Bacteria; phylum Pseudomonadota; class Alphaproteobacteria; order Rhizobiales; family Xanthobacteraceae; genus Bradyrhizobium. Next base: position 1,953 of record JBAQER010000318.1, on the reverse strand, counting down.
CCATGGCGATCATGACGCGCTGGCGCATGCCGCCCGAGAACTGATGCGGGTAATCGTGCACGCGCGCTTCCGCATTGGGGATCTGCACCAGCTTGAACATTTCCACCGTGCGGGCGAGCGCTTCTTTGCCCGAGAGGCCCTCGTGGCGGCGCAGGCTTTCGGCGACCTGCTCGCCGACGGTGAGGACCGGGTTGAGCGAGGTCATCGGTTCCTGGAAGATGAAGCCGATATCCTTCGCCCTGATATCGTCCAGCTCGTTGCTGGAGAGCGGCACGAGATCGCGGCCCTCGAACATGATCCGGCCCTCGACGATGCGGCCCGGCGGCATGGCGATGAGCTTCAGGATCGACATGGCCGTGACGGTCTTGCCGCAGCCGGACTCCCCCACCACGCAGAGCGTCTCGCCCCTGTTGATGGTGATGTCCACGCCGTCGACGGCCTGAAGAATGCCGTCGTCGGTGGCGAAGTGCGTCTTCAGGCCCTTTATCTCGAGCAGCGGCGCCATCAAATCACCTGCCGCGCATCGAGAGCGTCGCGCAACCCGTCGCCGATGAAATTGATGGCCACGACCGCGATGAAGATGGCGCCGCCCGGAAACAGGGCCCAATGGGCGGCGATGTCGAGATAGTCCTTGGCGTCGAACAGCAGCCGCCCCCACGTCGGGATGTCCGGCGGAAAGCCGAGGCCGAGAAAGGACAGCGTCGATTCCGCGATGATGGCCGCGGCCACGTCGATGGTGCCGGCGATGATGACAGGTCCGACGGCGTTGGGCAGGATGTGGCGCACTACCTGCCGCACCGGGCTGGCGCCGAGCGCGCGCGCGGCCTCGACGAACTCCTTCTCGCGCAGCGAGAGGAACTGCGCACGCACCAAGCGTGCGACCGGCATCCAGCGCAGGCCGCCGATCACCAGCACGATGAGGATGAAGATGCCGCCCTCGGGGCCAAACACGGCTTTCAGCCCGTCGCGGAACAGATAGATGAGGAGCAGCAGGAGCGGCAATTGCGGCAGCGAGAGGAAGAGATCGGTGAGCCACATCAGCGCATGCCCCAGCGCGCCGCGCGACATGCCCGCGAGCGCGCCGATCAGCGTGCCGACGATGACGGCGACCGCCATCGCGGCAATGCCGACCGCGAGCGAGATCCGTCCGCCGTAGATCATGCGGGCGAGAATGTCCTGCCCGAGATCGTCGGTGCCGAAGGGATGGGCGAACGAGGGGCCTTCGAGGCGCGCGTTGAAATCGATGTCGTTGATGGCGACGCGCCAGAGGAAGGGGCCGAACACCACCGCCGCAACCAGAACCAGGAGCAGGATTGCGCTGACCACGGCGAGCTTGTGGCGACGATAACGCCGCCAGGTTTCGCGCCCGGGCGAATAGGCGCGCCGCTCAGCGGAGGGAGATGCGAGGGTCAAGCCAGCCATACAGGACGTCCGCGATGAGGTTGAAGAGCACGACCAGGCAAGCGAATACGAAAGTCACGGCCATCACGACCGGCGTGTCATTGGAGAGAATGGAGGAAATCAGCAGCGAGCCGATGCCCGGAATGCGGAAGATCTGCTCGGTGACGATGGCGCCGCCGAACACGGCGGGTATCTGCAGCGCGATCAGGGTGACGACCGGAATCATCGCGTTGCGCATCGCATGCTTGACGATGACCCTGGCCTGCCCGAGGCCCTTGGCGCGCGCGGTGGTGACGTAATCGAGGCGGATCACGTCCAGCATGGCCGAGCGCACGAAGCGGGTCATGGACGCGCCCTGAAACAGGCCGAGCACCATGACCGGCATGATGGCCTGCCGCACCTGCTCGGTCACCCAATGGATGCCGGTTGCCTTGATGTCGGTCGTATAGACGAAGGGCAGCCAGTCCAGCTTGATCGAAAACACCAGGATGAGCAGCAGGCCGGTGAAGAAGGTCGGCAGCGAGAAGCCGACGAAGGCCAGCGTGTTGGCGA
>JBAQER010000317.1:0-1636 GCA_049286845.1 Bradyrhizobium sp. | reverse complement strand
CTGAAGTGGACCCCGAATTTGGGACCGGTGGCTTAGTTGGAGCGTGAGCCGTTCCGTTGTGATAGACGGAGCGGATCATGACGAAGAGAACGAGACGGAAGATCGATGCGGCGTTGAAGGCGAGGATCGCCTTGGAGGCGCTGCGAGAAGAGGCGAGCGTGGCCGATCTGGCGCAGCGCCACCAGGTTCACCCGAACCAGATCTACGCGTGGAAGAAGCAGCTTCAAGATCAAGCGGCTCGGGCGTTTGAGTCCGGACCGAGTGATGGGGCGTTGGATCGCGAACGCGAGATCGAGAAGCTGCACGCGAAGATCGGCCAGCTGATCGTGGAGCGGGATTTTTTAGCCAAGAGGTCCGGAAGATGAGCGCCCCGGACCGCCGAGCGCTCATTGACCGCGACGATAGTCGGCTCTCGATCCGCCGCCAATGCAGCCTGCTGGGGCTTGCCCGGTCCGGCGTCTACCGGCCGCTGCGCCCGGCGAACGACAACGACCTTGGTCTGATGAAGCGGCTCGACGAGCTGTTCACGGCCTGGCCGTTCCTGGGCTCGCGGCGGATGGCGGCGCTGCTGCGGGCCGAGGGCCATGCGGTCAACCGCAAGCGGGTTCAGCGGCTGATGCGCAAGATGGGGATCGCCGCGCTGGGGCCGAAGCCCAGGACGACGAAGCCGGCGCCGGGGCACAAGATCTTCCCGTATCTGCTGCGCGGGATGACGATCGACCGACCGAACCAGGTGTGGGCGGCGGACATCACCTACATTCCGATCGGGCGTGGCTTCCTCTACCTGGTCGCGGTCATCGACTGGGCGAGCCGGGCGGTGCTGAGCTGGCGGCTGTCGAACACGATGGAGGCCTCGTTCTGCGTCGCGGCGCTCGAGGAAGCGCTGGCGCGCTTCGGGCGACCGGAGATCTTCAACACCGACCAGGGCAGCCAGTTCACCAGCCTGGCCTTCACCGGCACGCTGATGGCGGCGGGGGTCAGGGTCTCGATGGACGGCCGCGGCCGGTGGATGGACAACGTCTTCATCGAACGACTGTGGCGCAGCCTGAAATACGAGGACATCTACCTCAAGGGCTATGCCGACGGCCGCGAGGCCAGAGCCGGGATCGCGGCGTGGATCGCCTTCTACAACACCCAGCGGCCGCACCAGGCGCTCGGCAACCGAGCGCCGATAGCGGTCTGGCGCGACGGCGCAATCGGCGAATTCGGCGAGGCTGTGGATATGACGCTTCTCGTGCCGAGAAGCTTGGACAACGCTGGCGCGTTGCCCACATACCCACAGCCGCAACAGCAGCAGGCAAGAGTAGCTTAATGTCTTTGGGAAGAAGGAACGGCCGCGCTTCCAACTAAGAAACCGGAGCCAGTGGTCCTCACCATGGGGTCCACTTCACCCCGATGCCATGCGGCCAGCAATCGGCACGTTGTCGGTGTGTCCTTCAATGAATACCGCTTCTAGGCGTCCTCCCTTGGAGGGCGGGCAACTCGAGGGCGAGATAAATTCGCTTTTGGCATAGCAAGGCAAAAGGTCCGACAGCACTGATGCAAGTTTCCCTAAAGCATCGCGTCCGCGATCGCGAAGTTTGAACTCCCCGCGCACAAACAGCAGCTGCTCTGGCAGGCGTAGAACGCCATTCTC
>JBAQER010000316.1:0-1795 GCA_049286845.1 Bradyrhizobium sp. | reverse complement strand
CGCCTTCGGTATCGTTTCCACCGGCTTCAACTTCAGCGGCATCCTGGGTCCGCTGCTGTTCGGCTGGATCATGGACCAGAGCATGCCGCACTGGGTGTTCGGCGGTTCCGTCGTCTTCATGATCCTGACGGTGCTGCTGGCGCTGGCCACCGACCGCAAACCGCAGGCCCGCCCCGCCTGACGCATTCCTGAACCTCATCCCGTGCGGTTGACAGCATCGAGGGACGACCCATGATGCGGCAACAAAAATTCAAATCCGGGATGAAGCACATGGCCTCCAATCCAGACCTCGTGATCCGTGGCGGCAGCATTGCCGACGGGCTCGGCGGCAACCTGTTCGAGGCGGATGTCGCCGTCACCGACGGCCGCATCACCGAGGTCGGCAAGGTCGCAAGCCAGGGCGAGGAAGAGATCGACGCCCGCGGCAAACTGGTGACCCCCGGCTTCGTCGACGTTCACACCCATTATGACGGCCAGGTCACCTGGAGCCAGGACATCACGCCGTCATCGCAGAACGGCGTCACGTCAGCGATCATGGGCAATTGCGGCGTCGGCTTCGCGCCGTGCAAGCCGTCGGATCATCAGCGGCTGATCCAGCTGATGGAGGGCGTCGAGGACATTCCCGAGCCGGTCTTGAGCGCCGGCATCCCCTGGGCCTGGGAGAGTTTTCCGGACTACATGGACTGGTTGTCGCAGCGCCGCTTCGACATGGATATCGGGGCACAACTGCCGCACGCCGCGCTGCGCGTCTACGTGATGGGGGAACGCGGCGCACGCCGCGATCCCGCGACCGCCGAAGACAACGCCGCCATGGCGGCGCTCGCCGGCGATGCCGTGCGCGCCGGCGCGCTGGGATTTTCGACCTCGCGCACCCTCAACCACCGCACCTCCACCGGCGACTTCACCCCGACGCTGAAGGCCGGCGAGGACGAGTTGACGGCGATCGCCGGCGCCATGCAGAAGACCGGCCGCAGCGTGTTCCAGTTCGTGCTCGATCTCTCGACCATCCATGAAGACCTGCCGATGATGCTGCGGGTGGCCGAGAACACCAGAATCCCGGTGTCGTTTTCCATCACCCAGAACGACAGGGCGCCGCGGCGCTGGCGCCAGACGCTCGACACCATCAATGAAGCCTCCGCGCGCGGGCTGTCGATCACCGCACAGATCGCCGCGCGCCCGGTCGGGCTGTTGCTTGGCCTCGAACTGTCGCGCAATCCGTTCCAGACCCATCCGAGCTACAAGGCGATCGCCAGCCTGCCGCTGACGGAGCGATTGAAGCGCCTGCATCAGCCCGACGTCCGCGCTGCGATCCTGAGCGAGACGCCGACCTCGACCGACGATCCGCTGTTCTTCCGGCCGAACTACGACAAGATGTATCTGCTCGGCGATCCCCCGGATTACGAGCAGCCGCCGGAAAACGCGCTGGGCGCGCAGGCCCGCCGTCTTGGCCGTCAGCCGGAAGAACTGGCCTATGAGGCGATGCTGTCGGACGACGGCCGCGGCATGCTCTATGTGCCGTTCTTGAATTACGCCGATGGCAATCTCGATGCCACGCGCGAGATGCTGACCGATCCGAATGCGGTGCCGGGCCTGAGCGACGGCGGCGCGCATTGCGGCATCATCTGCGACGCCAGCTTCCCGACCTATCTCCTGACGCACTGGACGCGAGACCGGAAGCGAGGCGAAAAACTTTCGATCCCGTTCGTGGTGGCGGCGCAGTCGCGCAAGACCGCGCTGTCGGTCGGCCTCTACGACCGCGGCGTGATCGCGCCCGGCTACAAGGCCGATCTCAACG